>NZ_JBHVRK010000010.1:105169-278583 GCF_042885845.1 Kitasatospora sp. NPDC058032
TACCAGCGCGGTTTTACTCCGTTCGGGGTGGTGCGGGCCGGGAGGGCGGCGCGGGGGGGGGGGGGGGCCCCCCCCCCCCCCCCCCGGGGCCCGCTTCAGTCCTCCCGGGCCGCCTGTGGGCCGTCAGGCTGCGGATCGGCGGCCCATCCGAGCGTTTCGTAGAGCCTGTCGACGGCCCGGCGGGTCCGGCCGTCGCTGCTCGGCATCAGATGCGTGTAGACCCGGAGCGTGAACCCGGGGTCGCTGTGACCCAGGTACTGGCTCAGCGCCTTCACGTTCTCGCCGGCGTCCAGCAGGACGGTGGCGTAGAAGTGCCGGAGGGCGTGCATGCCGTCCTCCCGGGACGCCTGGTGCCGCTTCCCCTTCTCGGGCGCCGGGATCACCCCGGCTGCGACGAGAGCGGGCTTCCACGCGTACGTGTTGAAGTCGGGCCGTCGCACCGGCCCGCCCTCCTCTCGGGAGAACAGCAGCCGCTTCGTCACCGGAGGGCCGTCCGGGGTGAGCCACGGCAGCGTCACCTCGTCCGGCGGGAACGCCTCCATGTGGGCCTTGAAGAGGCGACCGATCTGCGCCGGGAGCGGCACGTCCCGGACCTTCCCGCGCTTGGGCGGGGCGAACACCAAGCGCCCGCCGATGACCTTGATCTGGTAGCCGACGTGCAGCCATCCGGTGTCGAACCCGATCTCGTCGACCGGCAGACCGAAGATCTCCCCCTGGCGCAGTCCGCACCCGCCGCCAGCGTCCGTCATCGCTCGGTACCGTTCCGGCAGACCCGCGCGCACGGCGTCCACTCGGTCCGTCGGCCACGGACGGACCCGCCCCGGCGCCCGCCCGGGAGCGGTGACCGATCGGGAACGGCAAGGGTTCGTCGTTCGCAGCTGGTCCTCGACGGCCGCCGTGAAGATGCCGGAGACGCTTCCGAAGATGACCCGGCGGTACGACGAGGCCGGGACGGCCTTCTCCAGCTCCGCCAGCCACTCCCGGATGTGGGACGGCAGGAACGAGTCCATCGGGCGCGAGCCCAGGTACGGGATCGCGTGCCGACGGATCTGGGCGTGGACCGAGGCCCGGGTGTTGAGGTCGGTGTGCTGGGACTCCAGCCACCGCTCCGCATACTGCTTGAAGGTGACGCGGGCCGCCTTCGGGTCGACGTACTGGCCGCGCGACATGTCGGCCTCGATCCGGGCCAGCCAGTCGTCCGCCAGCCGCTTCTGACGGTCCGGAAAGGACTTGGACTTCTCCGTGCCGTCCGGCCCGACGTACCGGGCTCGGTACCGCATGCCCGTTCCGTAGCGCTCGGTGCGGACGCGGCGCGGCTTGCCGTTGGGGCCGGGCTCGGTCTTGTACCAGCGGTCCTGGATGTGTCCTGCCATAGATCAAGCCGCCTGTTCGTTCTGCTCGGCCGCCCATTCGGCGACGGCCTGGGGGTGGTAGCGGACGTGCCGGCCGACCCGGAAGCCGGGCGGCCCCGTGCGCCTGCGGCGCCACTGGTAGACGGTCTCCAGCGGCACGCTGAAGATCCGGGCGATGTCCTCGGGTTCGAGGTAGCGGTCGGGGAGAGGGCGGACGTTCGGGGCGATGCCCGTGCTGCGGCCCTTCGGGGGCATGGCGAGGCCTCCGGCTGTGGCGAGTTGAGGTGCGGGGTTCGAGCTGAGCGGCCTGGGACGGGCCGGAGCGCTGACAGAACCTCAAAAACCCGGCTGCTGTGGCGCTGACCTGCGGTTTTGTTCATGATCGCGGTTGTGACAGAACCGGTAAAAACTCTGACAGAACCTCCGGGGAGTGGGTTGTGTCACGGCGGTCGGGGCTGTGACAGAACTCGGGGCGGGGAGGTTCTGTCAGAGTTTTCGGAGGTTCTGTCACAGCCGCGATCACGGCTGTTTTCGCAGGTCAGTGGGTTTTGGTGGGGGTTTTCGGGGTTCTGTCGGTGCTCCGGGCCCTTCGCGGGGATCAGGGGCGGGTGAGGCGGGGGTGGAGCTGGTAGCGGGGGGAGGGGGGTCGGCCGCCTCGGGTGGTGCGGGGCGGCGGGGCCTGCTGGCGGAGCCAGCCGTGTTCCTCCAGGACGTCGAGGGCGGGGGTGAGGTCGGAGATGGTGCGGAAGTCGGCGCGGGAGACGGCGCGGAACAGGTCGCGCTTGGTGAAGGCGGGCAGGGGGTTGGCGCGCAGGTGGTCCAGCAGGAGGCGGGCGGCGTCGCGGCCGGGGTCGGCGCCCATGGCGTCGAAGACGTGCAGGGCGTGGGCGGTGAAGTAGTCCCCGAGGCGGGTGGCCGCGCTCATGGTGGCGGCCTCCACGGGCCGGTTCCAGCCGTCGGTGGGGTGGGTGGCGAGGTGGAGGAGGGCGGCGAGGCGGGCGACGGCGCCGTCGCGCTTGCTGGCCCACTTGAGGATCGGCCGCAGCGGGGCGTTCTTGGCGAGGCGGGCCTCGGTGACCTTCTGGTAGGCGCGCATCACCGCATCGGCCTCGGAGGTGAGGGTGAGGATCGCGGCCTCGGTGCGGTCGAACAGGGCCAGGGTGAGGGCTTCGAGGCGGGCGGCGTAGGTGTCGACCACGGCGTCGGGGATGAGGTCGGGCTCGGTGTCGCGGCTGCCGACGAGGGATTCGGGGACGGCGTAGAGGTAGCGGGCGAGCAGGCCCCGGCCGTCGGCGCCCTTGACCTGGGCGACGGCGTCCAGGACTTCGGGCTGGATCGCCAGGCCCATGGTGACGGCGGGCCGGTCGACGTGCTGGGAGGGGCGTCCCTGGCGGTTGACGCGGACCATGTCCCCGGCGTGGCCCTTGAGGAAGATCCCCATGTTGGCGCTGCCCGAGTACAGGCCGGCGATGATGTCGAAGATCCCGCCCTCGGGGCTCATGACCGCGATCCGGCCGCCCTGCTCGGCCAGCAGGGTGGCCAGGGACTCCTGGGTGGCGTCGTCGGCGACGAGCTGGGTTTCGGTGGGGACGGTGATGGCGGCGGCCTGCTTGCCCAGGTCGATGGCGTCCTGGGTGAGGGCGGCGCGCTGGTCGGCTTCGGCGTTCGCGGCGCGCTGGCCGGCCTTCTCGGCGGCGGCCTTGGCGAGCTTGAGGGCGAGTTCGGCCTCGATGATCCGTGCCTTGCTGACCTCGGCGAGGGTGCTCTCCACGGTGAGCAGGGGGCGGATCATGTGGTCGAACACCGCGCTCTTGCGGCTGCCGGGGTCCATGGCGACGGCGGTGTAGATGTTGGTGGGCTCCTGCCAGCGGCCCCGGATCTGGATGCGGACCCTGCCGCCGGCGGCGGTCGCCACGGTGGCCAGGGCCAGGCACCCGGCGAGGTCGGCGGGGGTCTGCGTCTCCTCCGCCACGGCGGCCACCATGTCGGCGAGCCAGCCGGGCAGGGTGTCGGTGGGGAACGCCGGGAGGGTCCGGGACTCCCCGAGGTCGACGGGGGTGTCCCACAGCTCCCCGCCGGCGGTGGACGGGGGCTCCATCGCCTCCTCCCAGCCGTCCGGGAACAGCGAGGTGACGTTGTCGAACGCGCCGCCCGGGTCGGCGGCGGTGGCGTTGGTGAGCGGGCTCATGGCGAGGGCTCCTCCCGAGCAGGGGTCAGGGGCGGGCAGGCGTGGGCCGGAAGGGCTGGGGGCGGAGTAAGCGGCTTTCTCCGCCCCCGCTCCGGCATCGGAGGGTGGGTCAGGCGGCGGGCCGGTGGGCGGCGAAGCCGCGGGCGAGGCCGTTGGTGATGGCGCGCCGGCACTCGGCCTCACCAAGGCCGGTGGCCATGCCGGCGTCCAGCAGCACATCGGTGGCCAGCGGCTCCGGGAGGGCCCCGGCGTGGATGAGGCGGGCCAGGGACGCGGCGGAGGCGAACAGCCGCTTCGCCCGGCCGGGTTGGGTCTGGGCGCGGACCTTGGCGTCCTCCCCGGCCAGTGCGGCGCGCACGTAGGCGTCCTGCTGGCCGATCCGCTCCCGCACCGCCACCACGTCCACCACCGCCGCGACCGGGGCGGTCGGAGGCGGGGTGAGCAGGGCGAGGAGCTGGGGCGGGCACGCGGCGATGACGCCGGGGTCGGCGCCCGGGGCGAAGCCGTAGCGGCCCTTGTCCCCAAGCGAGGCAGGCCCGACCAGGTAGCCGGCGGGCCCGCGCACGTCGATGCCGGGCGCGAGGACGCCCACCGAGTTCGGGAACGACGCCCCGGCCGGGGCGCTCAGCCACAGGTGCAGCCCGCCGGAGGGGGTGGCCACGGTCGCCGTCGGCGGGACGGTGAAGCCGTGTTCGGCGGCGAGGCGGGCCAGGTCGGCGACGCCGTCGAGGCCGTTCTTGCGGTCGAGGTCGAGGCCGATGAGGTGGTGCGGGGCGGTGCCGCAGGCGATGCCGTAGCCGGTGGCCCAGGGGGCGCGGGCGAAGAGGACGTCGATGCGGTCGTGGTCGCGGGTGGCGTCGTGGACGCCGTGTCCGGGCCTGCCGCACGCGGCCCGGCACTCCTTGCGCTCCCGGCTGCCCTCGGGGTGCGGGGAGGGCACGGCGGGCTTCTTGGAACGGGAGGTCGGGAACACCGCGAACCCACGCTCGGCGGCATGGTGCGCGGCAGCGAGGGCCCGATCCCAGTCGGTCAACGGGGCCTCCGGGGCGACGAATTGAGCCGACACCCCGCCCGCCGACGCCGTAGCGGGCGCCGGGGACAGGGCATCGGAAGGAACCTCCTGTTGCCGCTCGGCACAGACCTTGTGCGCGGGCCTGCACTGGTCATCGCGAAGCGGGGTGGGACGTCCGCACCAGCGGCAGGGCAGGGTGCGGATGCGGTCGTAGTGGGAGGCGTCGCGCCAGTCCAGGACGGCGGACAAGGCTGGCCCTACCTGGTGCGGAAGGCGTCGAGCAGGGCGAAGCGCAGGGCGGTTTCGGCGTGCTGGCCGTAGGCGAATGCGGCTTCGGACAGTCCGGAGGCCCGGTTGATCGCGTCGTGCATCTGGCCGGCGTCGTGGTCGGACAGGTAGCTCTCGGAGGCGAGGCCGTCTGCGAAGGCGGCGGCGTACTCGCACTCGTCCATGGCCTTGCGGGCGGCGCGGAAGGCCTTCCAGCCGTTCCATCGGTCCAGGCCGGTGACCTCGGGCAGCGGGCCGGGGATGACGAAGGCGCCGTCGGTGTTGTGGAGGCCGTGGACGGCAGTGGGCTGGTTGCCGGCGATGACCTGGGTGATGGCCCAGGTGGCGCCGTCGGCGTAGGTGAGGGCGGCCATGCCGTAGATGCCGCTGAGCTTGTCGGCGTGCTCGTGGTGAGCGGTGATGAGGCGGAACAGGACCCTGTCGTGCGGGCGGATCTCGTTGTCGTAGGGACGATTGGCGGAGGTGACGGTGGCGTCGATGGGCTTGAGCCGGTCGAGGTCGTACAGCGCGCATGTGGTCCGGGCGGCGTGGGCGGCGAGGCGGGCCTCTCGGGCGGCGGCACCGAGGGCGGTGAGGCTGTCGGTCAGGGTCTCGAACCAGGGCATGGGCACAGGGTCCTCCGGGGTTAGCGGTTGCGGTTGGTGACGTTGACGTGCACGTTCACGGGGCCCTGCCCGCCGCCCCGGCCGCTTCCGCCACCCGTGGTCTTGGCGAGGGCGTAGGCGCCGACGCCGAGCGCGGCGAGACCACCGACGCTCCCGGCCGCCGCCGCGACGGCCTGCACCGCGTAGCCGATGCCGAGTCCGCCGGCCCCGAGGGCGACGCCTCCGGCGAGCAGACGCGCGGGCCACGGGTCCCGCACCGGAACCGGGTTGGTGACCGGGGACGGGGCGGGCAGGTAGACGGCGGTCGGCGCGAGCGCCGGGCCGTGGTGGACGACCGGGGCGGTGGCGGCGGGGTGGTAGAGGGCGGGCGGTGCGGTGATGGGCGGGGTGGGGGTGAGGTAGTAGGGGGTGCCGTCCGGGCCGTGGAGCACCGGGGCGGCGGTGGGCTGCGGGGTGGTGGTGCGGTCCATCGGGGTCTCCCGTCGACGGGTCGGTGCGGGGGTGGGTCAGTGGTTGGTGGCGATGTGGGCGAGGGCGGCGAGGAAGGTGTTGACGGGGTCGGCGAGTCCGGTGGAGGCGGTGGTGAAGCCGGACAGCCACAGGACGGCGGCGGTGCCGAGGCCGACCCGGCGCCCCTTGAGCAGGAGCGCGGCGGCGGCGGCGAGCAGGACGGTGACGCTGATCGTGACGGCCATTTCGGCGGTCCTTCCCGTTACGGTTTCGGTGACGGTGCGTCATGAGCTTGTGTGGGGCACACAGCACCCTGGGGAAGCGCGGTTTCGGGGTGTGGGGCTGGGGTTGTGTGGGGCTTGGTGTGTGCCCCACACGGGTCACACGGGCAGGTCAGAGGGCCACACGAGCCTGTGTGCCCCACACAGCCCTGTGTGGCCCTGTGTGACCCTGCCTGTGTGACCCTGTGTGGCCCTGTTTTGGCTACTGGCGGTAGCGGGTGAGGGCGTCGGCGAGGGTGTGGGCGTAGAAGCCGGCCTTGGCGTCGCCGTCGATGCGGACGGTTCCGGCGCCGGGCCGGGAGACGCCGACGGCCCGCAGGAGCGCGTTCACGTCGGCCCCGAGGGTCTGGGCGTCCAGGCCGAGTGCGGCGGCGAGGTCGGCGATGAACATCCGGTCGCCGCCGCCCTTGGTGATCGCGGCGTGGGCGCGCACGAGCAGGCCCGGCGCGGGGTCGGCGACCGGCTCGTAGACGCTGCCTCCGTCGTCCCCGTCCGGGGCGGGGACCGGGGTGGTGCGGTGGGCGGAGAGGTTGAGTCCGCCGGGCCGGGGTTGCTTGACGAGCCGGTCGCCGGCGGCGGTCCGTCCGGTGAGGGCGGACAGGTTCAGCCTGCCCGACCCGGCGCCGGTCCCGGTTTCGCTGTCCTCGATCAGGCCGGCGTCGGCAGCGGTGGTGATGACGGTCCAGAGCCATCCGGCGCGGGCGTCGTCCCAGCGGCGGGCGTAGTCGTCTCCGGCGGCGTGGGCGGAGACGGGGTCGAGGGTGGGGCGCCGGTCGTTGGTGGCGAGGACGGCGGCGCGGACCTGGGAGGGGCCGGTCTTCCAGGTCTTGAAGGGGGTGGGGGCGAAGCCGTCGGCGCCGGCGGCGCCGATGACGCCGGAGCCCTTGGCGTTGAGCTGGCGGGTGTCGACCCGGGCGCGGGGGAACATCTTGGCGAGGTTGTTCCCGGCGCTCTCTCCGCTGGTCAGCGCGACGCCGACGGGGGAGAACTTGCGGATCTCGGTGTCACCGAGCGCCGAGACGTTGCCGTCGACGGCGGTCAGCACGAAGCGGATGCCCATGGCGCGGGTGGTGCGCATGGCCTTGCGGACCGCTTCCCGAAGTTCCTTCAGCACGGGCGGGGCGGTGGGCCGGATGGACAGCAGCTCGGCGCCCTCGTCGACGACCACCTCGATCTGCGGCAGCTCCGAGGAGACGGGCAGCAGCGTGGTGTCCATCTCGTCCAGCACGTCCTGGTACTGCTGCTGGCGGGCGGCGTTGATCCGCAGTGCCGCCCGCATCATCCGCAGCGCCTCCTCGGGGGTGGAGGCGATCCAGTCGACCCCCGGTTTGGTGCCGGCGGGGGCGGGGGCGGTGCCGGGCTTGGGGGTCTTGCGGCCGGTGGCCTCCAGCCACGGGCGTACCCAGGGGATGCCGACCGCCCCGGCCTTCAGGTCGATGACCCAGGTGACGACGTCGGTGCAGCGGGCGAAGCCGGTGAGGACGCCGTCGACGAGGGTGGACTTGCCGGATCCGGGCGGGCCGAGCAGCAGCGCGCACGCCTCTCGCAGGAACACGGTGACCGGGTCGAGGTTGGGGAGCATGCCCCAGGGGATGCCGGTGAGGATCGACAGGGGGCTGTAGTCGTCGGGGTAGGGGCGGGCGTCGGCCATGCCGTTGACGGTGGGGATGTCCAGGACGACGCGGCCCTGGATGTCGCCCTCCTCGACGGCGATGACGCAGCCGAGCGGCAGGCGGGCGTCCCCGGCGAGGGCGCGGGCGCGGCCGGCGATCTGGTCCCAGGTGGCCGCGCCGCCGGGGAGTTCGGCGCCGAGGGAGAAGCCGCCGCCGGTCTTCCAGAACTCCACGGCGAACACCCTGCACTGGACGCCGGCGACGCGGTGGATGCGCTCCTCCCACTCTCGGGCGATCCGGCGGCGGCGGTGGTCGAGGGCGTCGGCGGCCTTCGCCGCCTGCGGGGACAGGGCCAGGCGCTCCTCCTCGGCGGCCTCCTCGTGGACGGCGGCGGTCGAGGCCATCGCCCCGATTCCGACCCCGAGGCCCGCGAGGGTCCCGGCGGCGGCCCACGAGAGCGGGCCGGCGTGCATGGCCCAGGTGGTCCAGCCTCCGGCGAGCAGCCACGACGCCGAGCGCGTCACCACGGACATGGCGGTCAGGCGCCGGCGCACGCTCCAGCCGATCCCGTGCCCCACCGCCCCCGCCGCGCCGACCGCGAGCGGCAGGGCCTCGGGCATGCCGGTCGCGGCGCCGAGCAGCGCCAGCGCGCCGGCGCCGGTCGCCGCCGACAAGGCTCCGGTGGCGGGGCCGTGCGGGGCGGCCCAGTCCAGCGGAACCCCCCGCTTCGCGGCCCGGGGCCGGGGGGTCTTGGCCTGCTTCTCGGCGGCGGTGGTCTGGGTTTGGGGGGTGTGGTCGGGTGGGAGGTTGGTGAGGTTCAGGCGGTCGGTCATGCGGAGTCTCCGGGTGTGGGCCGGGGCGGGCCGCAGCAGTGCGGCCCGCCCCGGAGGGTGGTGGAGAGATTGGCGAACTAGCCCTAACAGTGGGCTAGTTGTTGTTGTTGGTGTCCCACTTCTGCTCGCCGGTGCGGGGGTCCTCGTGGCGGCGGATGTCGTGCTCGTGGTGGGTGCGGAAGACCGGGCCGACCTCGCCGGCGGCCTGCACGGCGAGCTGGATGTGGGTGTAGACCTCGGTCAGGGCCTCGGCGATCGGGGCCTCCAGCGGGAACTCCGCGTCGGCCTTCTCCGCCAGGATGCGGAAGACGTTGGCGATCGACTGCAGGGCGTCCGGGATCTCCTCGCACATGGCGAGGACCTCCATCATCCCGTCGGGGTCGAAGGTGTTGGCCAGGGCCTCCATCTCGGCGGCGACCTGGGCGAAGCTGAACGTGCTGTTGGTGGCGGTGGTCACGATCCCTCCCAAGGGGACGGCGGTGCTGTCGGTTGAGTTGTGGTTGCGGGGAGCGCGCGGCACCGTGTCCGCCACCTCCCCCTCGTCGGGGTCGGTGTCGGGGGTGTCGAGGTGTTCGGCGGCGGCGAGGTCGGCGTCCAGGGCGGTGCCGATCACCCAGTCACGGACGGTCCGGTCTTCGCGGGCCCGGCCGACCATGCGGTCGAACAGCCTGCGTCCCGGGTGCATCAGCCACGGCATGTCGAGGCGGCGGCCGATCGGGGTGGTGATCGTGCCGACCAGGCCGACCGCGCCGGCCAGCAGCGCGGCCAGCGCCCACCGGGCGAAGTACCGGCCGGCCGAGCGCCGCAGCCGCTTACGGGCCGCCCGTGCCACCGCGCCCTTGCGCATCGCCACCCGACGCTCCCTCAACCGCGCATCCGCCCGCCCGTCCCGCGCCACCCGCCCGGCCAGGCGCTTGCCCTCGCGGTTCTGACGCCGGGCCAGGCGCTTGTCCTGCCGGGCCTGACGACGCGCCTGCCGGGCGACCTCCCGCGCACCGCCCGCCACCGACCCCGCACCACCGGCCGTGCCGGTGCCGGGGGCGGTGTGGCCGGCGCGGGACAGCTCCCGGGCCGTCGCCTTCGCCGTCCGCTTCTGCTCCCGCGCGGCCGTCTTGGCGGCGCGGCGGGCGTCGGCGACGGTGCGGCGGGCCGCCGTGTCCTGCACCCGCTTCTCGCGCAGGCTCGGCGCCGCCGCGGCACGTTCGGCACGCGCCGCCCGCACCCGCGCAGCCCGAACCCCCAGACCCGAACCCGCGCCGCCACCGGCCGACGGCAGGCGCCCGTCGGCGGAGCGGCCCCGGGCACCAGGCTCGGACGCGGCGGTCGAAGCCGCCATCGAGGCGGCCCCACCGGTACGGACGCGGGACGCGGCGCCCGCGCCACGGCGGGACGTCGAACCGGCGCCCGCCTGGGCGTTGTTCGTCCCGGCAACGGCACTGTTCCTGCCCGCCGGTCGTCCCGCACTGGAAGCGGCGGCGTGCCGCGCCGGGCGGTACTGGTGGCCGAGCGGTAACCGGGTACCGCCCGCCGGGCCGGGCGTCCCGAACAGGCCACCCCCGGCCGGCCGGTGGCCGGCGTTGGGGTGGTTCGAGGTCTGGCCGGTGTCCTGGCCGGTCGGGGTCTTGCGGGTGCGGGAGCGAAGGGCGGCGGCGCCGGTCGCGGCGACGGCGCCACCGGCGAGCAGGGCCAGCACCACCGGCCCGCCCGCCAGCGCGGCGGCGGACACGGCGCCGACGGCGGTGTTCCCGCCGGCCACCGCCAGCGGCACCACCGGCAGACCACCCCGGGTGTGCCCCGCACGGGCCGGGGCCCGGCGAACGGCCGAAGCGGCGGGCGTCGCGGGCTCGGTCGACGGGGCGGCCTCGGCGGGGGCCGGTGCGGGCTGAGCGAACGGTTGTGCGGCAGTGGGCGGCGGGGGAGGCGCGGGTCGGCCGGTGGCCGGGGCGCTCTGGGCCGACACCAGGGTTTCGGACATGATGGGGTCTCCGGTTCTCTGCAGAGGGACGGAGCCCGGGACGGCCGCGCAGCTTGCTGGCGTCGGCGGCCGTCCCGGATCAGGCGGAGGCGGTGAGCGCGGCCAGGGTGTCGGCGGCCTCGCCGGCGGTGATGGGCTCGCCCTTGACGTAGCCGCCGTACATGGCGTTGGCCTTGCGGGCGATGTCGGCCGGGGTCGCGGTGGGGCGGCCGTTCTCCCACGGGCCGTAGGTCGTCAGCTCGCCGGCCGCGTGTCGGATCATCCGGGCGCGGCCCTCGGCCCGACGCTTGGCGCGGCGGGCGGCGTTGCGGTCCTGGCGGGGCTGCGGGTCGGTCATGGTCGTCTCTCCGGGGCTGGTGCGGGATGGCGGGTGGTATGCCGGTCGGCGGCCCCGGCCCTGTGCCGCCGGGTGGCAGCGAGGGCCGAGACCGGTCCTTGGAAGGTCAGTCGGTGTAGCCGAGTTCGGTGGGGTTGACGCCGTCGCGGATGGCGTCGGCGTCGGCGCGCATGTCGCGGGCCTGGCCGCGCAGGATGCTGGCGGACGCCCTGGCCTGCTGGCGGGACAGGGGGCTGTTGTTCTTGTCGGCGGCGTGGGCGTCGCCGGAGGCGGCGGCCTTGGTCTTCTCGGCGGCGCCCTTGTCGAGGTCGGCGGCGATGGCGGCGGCCTTGGTCTTCTCGGCGGCGCCCTTGTCGAGGTCGGCGGCGATGGCGGCGGCCTTGCTGCGGGTGAAGCGCATGGTGATGGTTCCCTTCGGGTTCAGCGCTCGACGACGGGCTTGTCGAGGTCGCGGTGGACAAGGCGGGCCGGGGCGATGGTCTTGTCGAGGCGGCTCGCGAGGACCATGGCGACGGTGGCGGCGCGGTGCCGGCCGCCCGCGCAGCCGACCGCGATGGTCAGCGGCGCGGCGGTGGGCCCGGCGTCGTAGGCCTCGGCGACCAGCGCGGCGGCGAGGACGGACTCCCGGATGCCCGGGGTGGTCAGGACCGCGCGGCGCACCGGCAGGTCGTGCGCGGTCAGGTGACGAAGGGCCGGGTCGACGTGCGGGTCGCGGAAGTGCTTGCGCAGGTCGAGGGTGAGGTGCGCCTCGGGCGGGGCGCCGTGCAGGTAGCCGAAGCTGATGACCTCGATGGTGGTCACGGACATGACAGTGATCTCCTGTTGCTGGTGGCAGCGGAGCAGGTCAGGGGCGGGGTCAGGCCGCGAAGGCGCCGGGCAGGGAGTAGAAGCCGTTCACCTCGATGGGGACGCCGTGGCTGGTGCCGTGGGCGGTCAGCCAGCCGGTGGTGCCGCACTCGACGCTGTCGATGGCGGAGGGGTCCAGGTCCAGGGCCTCGCGCCACTGCTCGAACGCGCCGAGGCCGCGGTGAAGCGACAGCCGCACGCCCCACGCACCCCACGGGATCTCGGTGTCGGGCTCGAAGAACTGACGCAGGCCCGCGTCGGGGGCGGGCAGGTCGGCGTGGGCGCTGAGGACGGCCAGCAGAGCGCCGGCCGCAGTGACCTGAGTGCTGTCGGCGATGGTGGGCTCGGCGATGGTGGTCACGATGCCTGCTCCTCAGCGGTCGCGGTGGTGGGGACGGCGTGCAGGGCGGGCCGGGCCGCGGCCGGGTGTTCCTTGTAGCGGGCGGCGATCCAGCCGACGGACCAGCCGGTCAGCTCCACCGCCTGGCGCTGCGTCAGTCCGGCCTCGATGGCGGCCTTGACCGCCTCGCGGGCCCGCTCCTCCGGCAGGCGCTCGTCGGCGGGACCGGCGGCCAGCAACTCGGCACGGGCGCGCTCTGCGGCCTCCCGCTCGCGCCGCTCGGCCTCGGCCCGCTCGGCGCGCTCACGCTCGCCCGCCTCGCGCTCACGGCGCTCACGCTCACGCCGTTCGTGCTCACGACGCTCACGCTCGGCCCGCTCGGCGGCCTCCTGCCGGGCCTGCCCGTCGCGCTCCGCCGCCTCGCGGCGCGCGGTCTCCGCGCGCTCCTCACGGACCATGCCCGCCTCGTGCTCACGCTGCTTGTCGGCCTCGCTCGCGTCGTGCTCACGGCGCTCACGGTCGGCCCGATCAGCGGCCTCGAACCGGGCGAGCCGATCGGCCCGCTCCTCCTGCCGGCGTGCCTCGGCACGCTGTTCGTGCTGCTCGCGCTCGGCCCGCTCAGCGGTCTCCCGGGCAGCCAGCGCGGTGCCGATCGCCCGCCGGTAGGCGAGGGACGTCTCGGCCGTGACGATCAGCAGCAGCGGCGCGACCGAGTGGACCGCGACCCCGACCCCGTCCCGGTGCAGGGCGCTCAAACCGATGTTGAGCAGCACGGTCATGAGGCCGGTCATCCAACGCAGCACGACGGGCCAGCGCCCGCCGTCGCCGTTCAGACGGGCGAGCGTGGCGTCCATACGCACCACGATCACCACCGCCGCGTCCACGACGATCGGCAGGATCGGCGCCGTCCACTCCCACCCCTTCGGGGTGTGGCCGGCCATGAGCGGGGTCACCGTGAGCACGCTGTACAGGACCGCGCCGAACGTGATCGCCCACGTCCCGACGCTCAGCGCCCGCTCGGCGGATCGGATCTGCGCCGGGCTCATCGCCGCCTTCATCGCGGCCCCCGAACCGTGCGCCGTGAGCGGGCGGTGAGCGCGCTCACGGCGCACGTGAGCGCGGTGAGCACGTGGCTGTTCACGCCGCCACCCGCTCGGTGCTCGCGGTGCGGCGGATGACCGCCGGGCGCCGCAACGGCACCGGCGCCAGGGCCTGCAGGCGCTCGGCGAAGGCGGCCAGCACCGGGTCCTCCCGGCGCAGGTCCACCACGATGTCGGCCGCGGCGTCCATCCGGGCGGCGCGCTCCGTCTCGCTCTCACCGGGCACGCCGGTGAACAGGCGGGTGAAGTCCGAGTCCACACCGAGCGCCAGCTCGGCGAACTCGTCCTCCGTCAGGGCCGTCTGCCCTGCAACAATCGACCTCACGGGTCTACCTCTTCTCGTTGGGGGTGTGGGCCCGGGGCCGCCGCGCGTTCCTTGGCCGGGAGCGCGGCGGCCCGACTCATGCGGGCCCGGGCAACTCGAACGTCACGAGCAGCCACGACCCCCGGCACCCACCCCGCAGTCATGGATGCGAGGGGGTGTCGAGGGCCGTGGTCACTGGTGAAGCAGGGGGTTCGGTCTCAGATGGACGCGGTGCAGCTCGCTCCGGGGAGATCGCTCCCGGAGATCGTCGCCAGCGAAAAGGTCGGCCGCGTCGGTCTTTTGAGTCGGCTGCGTGTCCCATGTACGGCCCACCGTCTTAAGGGCGGGCCGAGGTGTCAGGGCGTGCGCCCCTTCTCTGCCGACTGGTCTCCACTCACCCCGACCGGCGTGGTCACGGGCGGACTGCGGTGGTGGATCACTCTCTTGAGTTGTCGAGGTACTGCGTTTGTGCAGCTCAGAGCAGCCCAAAGAAGGCCCCTCTGTGTCGCCCCTGTCTCACTTGGTGCGACACCCACAACATAGACAACCTGCTTAGGCAGGTCAAGAGGGTTGGGTTTCTCGCGCATGTTGGGCACCTGCCCTAGCATTGGCGTATGGCCCTAGACCCGGATGACTCTCGCCCCCCGTATCAGCAGGTCAGCAGTCGTCTGCGGGCCTCGATCCTGACGAAGCAACCCGGCTTCGAGACTGGTGACAAACTCCCGTCCGGCCCTGAGCTGGCCAAGCACTTCGGCGTGGCTCGCGGCACCGTGGACAAGGCCCTCGACCTGCTTCGGACCGAGGGGCTGATCGTGACCCGCCAGGGAAGCGGCTCGTTCGTTCGGGAGCGCACGTCCCGCCCGGTCGGTCTTCGACCGCATCTCGAAGCGGCCTTCGAGCAGCAGCAGGTCACGCTCGACTTCGCCGGCTTCTCCAGCGAGACGCTGCACAACGCGCTTCAGGAACCGCTGGACAAGGTCCGCTCCGGTCGGCTCACCCCCGAGTCCATCAAGGTGCGGCTGCTGCTGCCGGACACCACGGAGTCGATGGCCGTTCCCGTGCTGGTCGACGGGCTGAAGGATGAGGTTGCACTTCGCGAGCGCGCGCGGAACATCGCGCTGACGAACGCCGGCGGCATCGCTCACTCGGTCGAGGTCCTGGCAGAGCTCGGACTCGTTCAGTCGGCGAGCGTCGAGGTCAAGGTGCACCGGGCGTCGAGCCTGTTCAAGCTCTACATCCTGAACCGGACAGAGGCCTTCTTCGGCTTCTATCCGCTGCGTGAGCGGACCATCAAGGTGGACGACACAGCCCACACGTTCTACGACGTGACCGGCAAGGACACCACGCTGTTCCACCACGCTGCCGGGCCGGACGATGCTTCGCTCGGGTCGCAGTACGTCCAGCAGGCCCAGATGTGGTTCGACAGCGTGTGGTCCACGATCGCCTACGAGCGCCAGCCATGAGCACTCCCCGGCAGCAACTGTCTGAGGTGCTTCGCCCGGTGAAGCACGTACTGCTCGACTTCGACGGCCCGGTGTGCTCGGTGTTCGCCGGCCTGCCCGCCCCCGAGGTTGCGCGGCGACTCCGTGAGGGCCTGCTCGCCACCGGAGAGAAGGCCCCCGCCGGTTCTGAGGCCGAGACCGATCCGCTTGCCCTACTCCGGCTTGTTGCCGACGCCAGGCCCGACCTCGCCGAGAGCGTCGACTCCGCGTTGGCGGCGCTGGAGACGGAAGCTGTTCGGATTAGCAGACCGAACTCGGGTGGAGAATCGGTTTTGCGAGCCTGCGTGCGCTCTGGCCGGTCCGTCTCGGTGGTCAGCAACAACGCTGGCGCGGCGATCGAGGTGTACCTCGCGGACCATGGCCTGAGCGGCTATGTGGCCGGTGTCTTCGGTCGTGTCACTGGCGACCCGTCGTCCATGAAGCCGAATCCCCGCCTCCTTGTGGAGGCCATGGAAGCCGCAGGCGCCAAGCCGGCGGACTGTGTGTTCATCGGTGACGCAGCCCGGGACGTGGAAGCGGGTGACGCCGCTGGCGTGGCGACGATCGGCTACGCAAACAAGCCGGGGAAGGACGCCAAGTTGGCCGCAGCCGGAGCCGTGGCCATCGTCGACTCAATGCAGCGCATCGCGGATGCCCTGGCCTGACGCAAACGCAAAAAAGCCCGGGTCGGGCAGCCGAAGCTGTCCGACCCGGGCATCATGGAACATGCGTGGAACGCTGGTTATGGCGGTGCGTTCAGGTTGATGCTCCGCCGCAGATGGAAGAGGGTTCTGGGGCCAACAGCCTTGATGTTCTTGAAAACTGTCGTGCGGTGACCCCGTACCGTGGGTTCGAATCCCACGCTCTCCGCCGGTAGGAGAAGAACCACCTGCTCGAGGCGGGTGCCGACCTGAGGTCGGCACCCGCCTTCGTGCTGTTCGAGGGTGGGCCGGGGTTGGGCCGAGGGTGGGCCGGGTTCACCTGAACGGGGGGTTTGGGGTGGGAACGTCCTCGGGTGGGGGTGCGGGGTCCGTCGTCAGGGCGTAAGGGGCGAACTGCCCTGGGCCCGGCGAGGAGAGACTGATGGCCTGGTACCCCGGTGCGGAGAAGATGGAGCTCGAACCGGAGTCGGACGAGCAGCCGGCGATCATCCCGACGCAGGTGATCTTCCACAGCGTGGCGGCGCCGTGGACGCCGCGGCGGATCTACGAGTACTGGAGGGACTCCACCAACCTGGAGTCCCACTTCGGGGTCGGGTACGACGGCAGCGTCGGGCAGTACATCGGCACCCAGACCCGCGCCGACGCCAACATGCGGGCCAACCGCCGGGCCGACGGCACCGGCGCGGTGAGCGTGGAGTCGGCCAGCGACGACCAGAGCACCGATCCGTGGACGGACGCCCAGATCAACGCGTTCGTCGCGCTCGGGGTCTGGCTGCACCAGCGGCACGGCATCCCGCTGCGGATCTGCGGCGAGTGGGACGAGCCCGGCTTCGGCGTGCACCGGATGTTCCCCGAGTGGTCGGACGGCGGGACGGCCTGCCCCGGGGACGCCCGGGCCCGGCAGTTCCGCGACGTCGTGATGCCCGGCATCGTCGCGGCGGCCGGCGGTGCGCCGCTGCCCCCGCCGGGCGGCGGCTCCGGCCCCGCCCGGTACCGGGTGACCATCAACGGGCTCGAGTACGGCTACGGGGCGCACGGCCCGCAGGTCGAGGAGGTGGGCCAGGCGCTCGTCCGGCAGGGCTTCGGCGGGCACTACCAGTCCGGGCCGGACCAGGACTGGCGGGACGCCGACACCCTCAACTACCAGGACTTCCAGCGCAGTCTGGGCTACTCGGGGTCGGACGCCGACGGCGTGCCGGGCGAGGCGTCGCTGCGCCGGCTGCTGGGCCGGCTGCCCTCGGCGCAGCGGGTGTCGCTCGCCCACGTGGTCGCGGCGGCGCGCACCGACCCGGGGGCCGAGCAGGGCCACCAGACGTACGGCGGCGAGGTGCGGATCGTCGAACAGGCCCTGGCGGACGAGGGGTTCCTGGAGCAGCGCTGGGTGGACGGTTCGCTCGGCACCCGCACCGTGCAGGCGTACGCCGCGTTCCAGCGCAGTCTCGGCTACGCGGGCGAGGACGCCAACGGCATCCCCGGCCAGCGCAGCCTCCAGGTGCTGGGCCGACGCAGGGGGTTCGACGTGACGGACTGACCGGGCGGCCGCGAGCGGGCGGCCGGGCGGCGAAGCCGGTGCTTGACCGTGACACCGTGTGAGGGTCTGCACTGGAGGGACCATGTTGAACATCGGAGACTTCGCCAAACACGGCCGGGTGTCGGTCCGCATGCTGCGCCACTACGACGCCGTCGGACTGCTCCGGCCCGCCCGGGTCGACCCGTTCAGCGGCTACCGCTGCTACGAGGCGGCCCAACTGGCCCGGCTCAACCGGCTCATCGCCCTCAAGGACCTCGGCTTCACACTGCAGCAGGTGCGGGCCGTCCTCGACGAGGAGGTGGACACGGCCGAGCTGCGCGGGATGCTGCGACTGCGGCGGGCCGAGCTCGCCGCGGCGATGGCGGCGGACGCCGAACGGCTGGCCCGGGTCGAGGCGAGGCTCCGGACGATCGAGAGCGAGGGGACCATGTCCACGCACGATGTCGTGGTGAAGCGGGTGCCGTCGGTGCGGGCGGCCGAACTGACCGGGGTCGCGGCGAGCTACGAGCCGCAGGACATCGGGCCGGTGATCGGCCCGCTGTTCGACGAGCTCTGCGGGCGGCTGGCGGAGGCCGGCATCGCGCACACCGGCCCGTCCGTCGCCCGGTACGAGGACACCGGCGGCGGTGACGGCTCGGTGCTGATCCGGGTGGCCGTGCCGATCGCCGCCTCGGTCGACCCGGCGGGGGAGCACGGTCTCACGGTGGTCGACCTGCCGGCGATCGAGGAGGCGGTGACCGTGGTGCACCGCGGCTCGATGGACGACTCCCTGGGCGCGGTCCAGGCGCTGGCGCGGTTCATCGAGGAGAACGGCTACCGCTCGACCGGGTACGCCCGGGAGCTCTACCTGGAGTGCCCGGAGGAGGTGGCGGACTGGGTGACGGAGCTGCAGGAGCCGGTGCTGCGCGGGTAGCCGCCGGTCGTCCGGGCGCTCGCCCTGAAGCAAGCCGGTCGAGGGTCCTGGCGTCGTCCGGCATGACGACCACCGAGGCCCCCGCGCCGGGCAGCGCCGCCCGCCCGGCGCGTCCTACCTGCCCGCGTCCTACCTGCCCGCGTCCTACCTGCCCCGGGGGCGGCGTACTTGCCGGGCGGCCGGGCGGGCGGCAGAGTGCGAGGACCGGGCGGTGCGAGCGGAGGCGGCGATGAGTGACCTGACGGACCGGCTGGCGGAGGGCCTCCCGCCCGGCGCCCTGGCGGTGGACCCGGACGTGACGGCCGCCTACCGGCACGACATGGCGGACTTCTGCCCGGCCGGCACCCCCGCGGTGGTGGTCTTCCCGGAGACGGTCGAGCAGGTGCAGCACGTCCTGCGGACCGCCACCGCGCTGCGCGTGCCGGTGGTCCCGCAGGGGGCCAGGACCGGGCTGTCCGGCGCGGCCAACGCCGTCGACGGCTGCATCGTGCTGTCGATGGTGAGGATGAACCGGATCCTGGAGCTCGACCCGGTGAACCGGATCGCGGTGGTCGAGCCGGGTGTGGTCAACGCCGAGCTCTCGCGGGCCGCCGCGGCCTCGGGGCTCTGCTACCCGCCCGACCCGTCGAGCTGGGAGTCCTGCACGATCGGCGGCAACATCGGCACCGGTGCGGGCGGCCTCTGCTGCGTCAAGTACGGCGTGACGAGCGAGTACGTGCTCGGCCTCGACGTGGTGCTGGCCGACGGGCGGCTGCTGTCCACCGGCCGCCGGACGGCCAAGGGCGTGGCGGGCTACGACCTGACCCGGCTGCTGGTGGGCTCCGAGGGCACCCTGGGCGTGGTGGTCCGCGCGGTGGTGGCGCTGCGGCCGGCCCCCGCGCCGCAGCTGGCGCTGGCGGCGGAGTTCCCGAGCGCGGCCGCGGCCGGTGCGGCGGTCTGCGAGGTGATGGCGCGCGGCTTCACCCCGTCGCTGATGGAGCTGATGGACGCGGTGAGCGTGCGCGCGGTCAACGAGCTGGGGCGGATGGGGCTGCCGGAGTCCACCCGGGCGTTGCTGCTGGTCGCCTTCGACGGCCCGGACCGGGTGGCCGAGCTGGCCGCGGTCGGGGAGCTGTGCCGGGCGGCCGGGGCGACCGAGGTGGTGCCGGCCGAGGACCAGGCGGAGTCGGAGCTGCTGCTGGAGGCGCGCCGGCAGGCGCTGCCCGCGCTGGACCGGCTGGGCACCACGATGATCGACGACGTGGCGGTGCCGCGCTCGCGGCTGGCCGAGATGCTGGAGGGCGTCGCGGCGATCGCCGAGCGGCACGCGCTGACCATCGGGGTGGTGAGCCACGCGGGCGACGGCAACACCCATCCGATCGTGATCTTCGACGCGGCGGACGCCGAGCAGTCGGCCCGGGCGCAGCGCTCCTTCGACGAGATCATGGCGCTGGGGCTGGAGCTGGGCGGCACGATCACCGGTGAGCACGGGGTGGGGCTGCTCAAGCGGGAGTGGCTGGCGCGGGAGCTGGGGCCGGTGGCGGTGGACCTGCAGCGGCAGCTGAAGGCGGTCTTCGACCCGCTGGGCATCCTCAATCCCGGCAAGGTGATCTGATCCGTCTGATCCCGCACGCCCTGCCGATTTTCGGACTGTCACAGAATGGCCCGAATTTATCGACACGGTAGGTCGACCGAACCGGCAGGGGGCGCGTTCGACTTCGTCGCGCGCCGTGGGGGTGCACCGGCTCGCGGCCGGTCGACCGGTCTGCGTCGCAGGTGGGAGGGGGTACGAAGGCCGCGCTCTCGGGTAGGTGGCGATTATGCATCGGGCCGCCGGATATCACGCTAAAGGGCGAAAAGGCGGCCGTGAGGTGGTGCTTTGTCGATTTGTTGCGGAAGTCTGTGTCCAGACGTCGCACATCCGCAGGTGTTCGTTCGGTCGGCGAACTCCCGCACACCTGACACGATCACCGTTCACGGGAGGCTCCACCACGACATCGTCCTCGTACCGGTCTTCTTCCTGAGCTCCTGAGCACCGACCGGGTGCCGTCGACGGCGGGGGCGCCGTCGGCGGAGGCCCCGGGCCGGGCAGGAGGGAACGGATCGCACAACGCTCTCACCGGGCAGCGGAAAGGGTCACCGCGCACCGGTCCCGTGGGCGGCACCGCAGGTCGGTGCCGCCCACGGGCGCGTCCGGGGGCCGTCGAGAGGTCCAGTCCAGGGCCCGCGCCCGGCGCCGTCACCGCGCGGCGGTACGGTTGCGCTCCGACAGCGCACCCCGCGCCCGGCACGCCCTCCCGGCGACCGGTCCGCCGCGGGGCTGCGGACGCGGCAACCGGAAGGAAGGGCGCGATGGCAGCGGAGGAGGAGGGCCTGACCGGCCCCGGCGAGACCAGGCCGGCACCGGGTCCCGGGCCCGGCGGGGAGCAGGCTCCGGCCGCGCCCCGGTCCGTGCCCGAGCTGATGCTCGGCCGCCCGCCGATGGCCCGCCCGTTGCCGACCTTCGACGCCGAGGCCGCCCCGGCCGAACCGGGCCCGCTCTTCGTGGACTGGCTCGCCACCGCGCTGTACGCCGGGGTGCTGGACCCGCAGGTGTTCACCCTCTCCACGGTCGACGCCGACGGCATGCCGGACGCCCGCGTGCTGGTGCTGCGCGACGTGGACGCCGCCGGTACCGGCTGGGTCTTCTCGACCGCCGCCGACAGCCCCAAGGGCCGTCAGCTCACCGACCACCCGGCCGCCGCGCTGACCGTCTACTGGCCGCAGCTCGGCCGCCAGGTGCGGGTGCGCGGCACCGTCGAACGGGCCGCCGACCAGGTGGCGGGGGCCGAGTTCGCCACCCGCTCCCCGGCCGCCCGGATCGGCGCGCTGGTCGGACGGCAGAGCGAGCCGCTGGCCTCGCCGGCCGAGTACGAGGAGGCCGTAGCGGTGGCCTGGCGCCGGCTGGAGGCCACCCCGGACGCGGTCGCCGCCGGGCACGCCGTCTACACGCTCTGGGCGAACGAGGTGGAGTTCTGGCAGGGCGACGCGGAGCGCCACCACGTCCGGCTCCGCTACACCCGGACCGGCCCGGTGCGCACCCCGGAGTGGTCGCGCACCCTGCTCTGGCCGTAGCGCCGTAGCGCCGTAGCGCCGTAGCGCCGTAGCGCCGTAGCGCCGTAGCGCCATAGCGCCAGGGCGCCGCAGCGCCGTGGCACCGCAGGACAGCGGAACGCCCGGGGGCGCGCATCGAGCCGATGCGCGCCCCCGGGTTCACCATGACACCGTGCCTCAGCGCCGCCCGGTCAGCGTGGCCCCGACGCTCGCCGCCACCACGCAGCCGATGCCGGCCAGCTGCGCGGCGCCCAGCAGCTGACCCAGCACCACCAGGCCGACCAGCGCGCTGACCGCCGGCTCCAGGCTGACCAGCACGCTGAACACCCGCTGCGGCATCCGCCGCAGCGCCGTCATCTCCAGCGCGTACGGGATCACCGGCAGCAGCAGCGACACCCCGGCCACCGCGAGCAGCAGCATCACCGGCGAGGCACCGGGCGCGGTCAGCCCGTCCCAGGCCTGGCCGAGCCCGAACGGCGCCACCGTCAGCGCGCCGACCGTCATCGACACCGCCAGCCCCTGGAAGCCCTGGAACGCTGCCCCGACCTTGTCGGTGAACAGGATGTACGCGGAGTAGCAGGCCGCCGCCCCGAAGGCGTACAGCAGGCCGACCGGGTCGAGCCCGCCGCCCTCCCCGCCCTCGCCGAGCAGCGTCAGCAGCGCCACCCCGCCGGCCGCGAGCAGCGCCCAGAGCAGGTGGCTGGCGCGACGGGCGAAGACCAGGGCGACCGCGAGCGGGCCGAGGAACTCGATGGTGGCGGCGGTGCCCATCGGCAGCCGGTCGATCGCCCCGGCGAACAGCAGGGTCATCCCGGCCGAGGCCATGCCGAGCAGGGCGGCGGCGGCGAGGTCGCGCGGCCGGCGCCCGCGCAGCCGGGGCCGGGTGACGGCCAGCAGGACGACCGCCGCGAAGCCCAGCCGCAGGAAGGTGGTGCCGCTCACCCCGAGCGGTCCGAAGAGCGGCTTGGAGAACGCGATCCCGGTCTGCACGAGGAACATCGCCACGACACAGAGAAGCGGCGCCGGAATTCGCTCCGGGCGCCGCAGCAGGTTCGTGAACCGTCGGCCGGTGGATCGGCCGGGTCGTGCGTCCGGTGGCAGTCCCTCTCCCGGGGACCCGCCTCGTCGCCAGCTGCCCCGCTCGCCGGCGGGCTCGCCCTTGGGGGCGGGCGGCATGGCAAGCGCCTCGGCGACGGCGGCGGCCGGCGTCGGGGCGGAGGTTTCGCTGGGATGGGAGGTGGGCATGATGGCGAGTTTGCCGTAAGGAGCCACTGGGCAGCAAGCTCGTTACAAGAATCGGGACGGATGCGGACGGGTGCGTCCGAAAGGGTGAGCCCCGACGGTGCGCCCGGCGCGGCGCCGGGCGGGATCCGACGGCCCGTCAGTATCAAGGCGGCGTGCGCCATCTCCGCCCCGCCTCGCTCGCCGCCGCCTCCCTCGTCCTCGTGCTGGCCGCCGCCGGTCCGGGCGCGAGGGCCGACGCCGCCGCTCGTTCCTCCGCCGTCCCCCGCATCCGGGCCGCCGTCCTGCCCGACCGGCACGGGCCGCCGCCGGCCCGGCCCCGCGACCTCTACGCCGGCGCGGCCTTCGACGCCTGCACCGCGCCCCCGCTGGAGACCCTGCGGGCCTGGCGCGACGCCTCGCCGTACGGGGCGCTCGGCATCTACACCAGCGGCGGCCAGCGCGGCTGCGCCCAGCCGAGGCTGACCGCCGACTGGGTGCGGCAGGCCCGGGCGATGGGGTGGCGGTTCCTGCCCGTCCACGTCGGCCTCCAGGCGCCGTGCAGCGACCTGACGCACAAGCCCAAGCGGATCGACCCCGCCCGGGCCGCCCAGCAGGGGCGCGAGGAGGCGGCCGAGGCGGTGCAGGGCCTGCGGGCGGTCGGGATCGGCCAGGGCAGCCCGGTCTTCCTGGACATCGAGGCCTACCCGGTGCGCGATCCCGCCTGCGGCCAGGCCGTCGTCGACTTCACCGTCGGCTGGACCCAGGCGCTGCACACGGCGGGCTACCGCTCCGGCTTCTACTCCAGCCTCGACTCCGGCATCGCCGACCTCGCCGCGGCCGCCCGGGCCGGCAGCTCGCCGCTGCCCGACACCCTCTGGTACGCCCGCTGGGACGACCGCGCCGACACCACCGGGGGCGGGCCGCTCACCGCGGATCTCTGGTCCCAGCACCAGCGCGTCCACCAGTACCACGGCAACGTCGAGGAGACCTACGGCGGAGCGACGCTGGCCATCGACCGCAACCAGGTCGACGCCCCGCTGGCCGGCTGACGGACCCGCCGGCCGGCCGGCGGTCACTCCCGCAGCGCGAGTCCCAGCCAGCCCCGGCCCTGGCAGTAGCGGCAGGTCTCGGTGATGTACCCGGTGCCGGTGCGGCCCGCCCGCAGGCCCTTGCGCGCCTGCGTCCGCACCCCGCCGGAACAGCACGGGCACGGCAGCCGGAAGCCGGCCAGACCCCGTCCCACCCGCCGCTCGCCGTGTCCGTCGTCCATGGCTCCAGTATCCCGGCCACCGGGGCGGGCACCCGGGCCGCCCCCGCCGGACCGGGGAGAACGCGGCCGGACCGTGGCCGGGTCGTGATCGGGGCAACGCGGCCGGGATGCTGACATCCGGGACACGGCGCGGCAGAATCGGGCCCGTACTGCCCGTATTACCGCCCAGTAGCCGTAGTTCGGCCGGGCCGGGGCAGGAGCCGCAGTGCCGCCCAGGTCGAGGAGGACCCGTGTTCAGCACGATGCAGGACGTACCGCTCACCGTCGCCCGGATCCTGGAGCACGGGTCCACGATCCACAGCCGGTCGACGGTCACCACCTGGGACGGCACCGGTCCGGTGGTCCGGACGTACGCGGAGGTCGGCGCCCGTGCGGCGCAGCTCGCCCGGGCCCTGCGCGACGAACTCGGCTGCACCGACGCGAGTGTCGTCGGAACCTTGATGTGGAACAACGCCGAGCACCTGGAGGCCTACCTCGCGGTGCCGTCGATGGGCGCGGTGCTGCACACCCTCAACCTGCGGCTCCCGGCGAACCAGCTGTCGTTCATCGTCAACCACGCCGCCGACCGCGTGATCATCGTCAACGGCACCGTCCTGTCGCTGCTGGCCGCGGTCCTGCCCGAGCTCGCCCCGACGCTCAAGCACATCGTGGTCAGCGGCCCCGGCGACCGCTCGGTGCTGGCCGGCTTCGCGGGCGGCGTGCACGACTACGAGGAACTGATCGCGGACCGGCCGACCGCCTACCCCTGGCAGACCGACATCGACGAGCGCCGGGCCGCCGCGCTCTGCTACACCTCCGGCACCACCGGCGACCCGAAGGGCGTGCTCTACAGCCACCGCTCGGTCTACCTGCACTGCCTCCAGGTCAACACCGGCGACAACTTCGCCTTCACCCCGCGCGACACCGCGCTGCCGGTGGTGCCGATGTTCCACGTCAACGCCTGGGGCATCCCGCACGCCGCCTTCATGTCCGGCGCCAACCTGCTGATGCCGGATCGTTTCCTCCAGCCCAAGCCGATGGCCGAGATGATCGCCGCGGTGCGGCCCACCGTCAGCGCGGCCGTGCCGACCATCTGGAGCGGCCTGCTGGACGAGCTGGACGCCGGCGACTACGACACCTCCAGCCTGCGCATGGTGGTGATCGGCGGCTCGGCCTGCCCGCCCTCGCTGATGAAGGGCTACGAGGAGCGGCACGGCATCCGCGTCCTGCACGCCTGGGGCATGACCGAGACCTCGCCGCTCGGCACCTTCGCCCAGCCCCCGGGCGGGCTGACCCCGGAGGAGGAGTGGCCGTACCGGGTCACCCAGGGCGTCTTCCCGGCCTCCGTCGAGGCCCGGCTGATCGGCCCGGGCGGCGAGCGGATGCCGCACGACGGGGTGTCGGCGGGCGAGCTGGAGGTGCGCGGCCCGTGGATCGCCGGGGCGTACTACGGGGGCGCGGGACAGGACCCGCAGCGCCCGGAGGACAAGTTCTCCGAGGACGGCTGGCTGCGCACCGGCGACGTCGGCACGATCACCGCCGACGGCTACCTGACCCTCACCGACCGCGCCAAGGACGTGATCAAGTCCGGCGGCGAGTGGATCTCCTCGGTGGACCTGGAGAACCACCTGATGGCCCACCCCGAGGTCGCCGAGGCCGCCGTGGTGGCCGTTCCGGACGAGAAGTGGGGCGAGCGGCCGCTGGCCACCGTCGTGCTGCGACCGGGCGCCACCGCCGGGCTGCCGGAGCTGCGCGCGTTCCTGGCCGGGCGGATCGCCTCCTGGCAGCTGCCGGAGCGCTGGGCGATCGTCGAGGCGGTGCCGAAGACCTCGGTCGGCAAGTTCGACAAGAAGGTGATCCGCGCCGACTACGCGGCGCGGAAGCTGGACGTCACCCGGCTCGGCAAGGAGTAGCCGGGAGCAGCCGGGGAGCACGAGGGCCGGTCACCCCGGGAAGGGGTGGCCGGCCCTCGGCCGTGCACGGCTGTCAGCCCGCCGCGGCGACGCCCGCCTCGCCCATGGCGCCGATCCGCCCGAGCAGGTCGACGATCCGGGACTGCACGTCGTCGCTGGTCGAGCGCTCGGCGAGGAACAGCACCGTCTCACCGGTGCGCAGCCGGGGCAGCTCGCGCGGGTCGAGGTCCACCGAGGTGTAGACGACGAGCGGGGTGCGGTGCAGTCGGTCGTTGGCGCGCAGCCAGTCCAGCAGGCCGACCCGGCGGCGGCGGATCTGGAGCAGGTCCATCACCACCAGGTTGGGCTGCACGCTGCTGGCCCGGGCGACGGCGTCGTTCTCGTCCACCGCGTGCTCGACGTGCATGCCGCGCCGTTCCAGGCTGCCGATCATCGCGGCGGCGATGTCCGGGTCGCCCTCGACCAGCAGGACGCGCGGGGCGTGGTTCTCGCCGTCGCGCGGGGCGAGGGCGCGCAGCAGGACGGCCGGGTCGGCGCCGTACGCGGCGTCCCGGGTGGCCTGCCCGAGGCCGGCGGTGACCAGCACCGGGACCCGGCTGTTCAGCGCCGCGGTGCGCAGCGACTGCAGCGCGGTGCGGGTGATCGGGCCGGTCAGCGGGTCGACGAAGAGTGCGGCCGGGAAGCCGGCGACCTGCGCGTCCACCTCCTCGCGGGAGCGGACGATCACCGGGCGGTAGCCGCGGTCCTGGAGCGCCTGCCGGGTGGCGGGGTCGGGCTCGGGCCAGACCAGCAGCCGGCGCGGTCCGCCGTCGGGGGCCGGGGCGGGCAGCTGGGGGTGCTCGCCGACGGCGTCGCGGCCGCTCGGCAGGGCGACCGGCGCGACGGCCTGCGGGGCTGTCGGGACCGCCGGGGCGGCGGGCGCGGCGGGCAGCTCCAGGGCGGCCCGCGGCCGGGCCTCGGCGGCGGGAGCCACCGGTGTCACCGGCACCACGGCGGCCGGGCCGGGGGCACCGGGCGCGCCGAACGGGCGCGGCGGGGCCAGCTCGCCCAGGCCGGTGCCGACCGGGCGCGGGCCGCCCTCGCGCTGCTCGTCGCCGGGGGCGGCGGGCAGCGCCGGGACGGCCGGCGGCAGCGCGGGCAGCGCGGAGCCGCCCGCCGGGCCGGCTTCGGGCGCGGCCGGACCGCCGGCCTCGCCGCCGGGCCCGGGCGGCACGGCCAGCCGGCGCCGTCGGCCGGTCGGCGTGGGCGCGGCGGGCTCGGGCGGCGCGGGCGCCGGACCGGCCGGCAGGGCGTGCTCCAGCCCCGGGTAGACGGGGGTCTCGGTGCCGCCGGGCAGGGCGAACCCGCCGGAGGAGTCCTCGGCGCCGGGCAGCGCGCGGCGGCGCCGGGACGGCCGGGGCTCGGCGTCCCCGCCGTCGTGGCCGGCCGGGGCCTTCGGGGCGGAGTCGCCGCCGCCCGGGCCGAGCGCGATCGGGGTGCGTGCGGCGCCCTCGCCGCCGGCGGCCCGGCGCTCGCCGTCACCGGGGACCGCGCCGTTCGGGTCGCCGGGGCGCCCGTCCGGACGCCCGCCGTCGACCGGGACGGCATAGGCGGTGCCGGAGCGGCCGTCGTCCTTGCCCCAGGGGTCGTTCTGCGGGCGGCTCGGGCCGCCCAGGCTCTGGCGCCCGTACGCGGGGTCGTTGCCGGTGCCGTTCCACTGCTCGGGGACGGCCCGTTCGATCCGGGCGGGGGCGTTGGGCCACTGGTCGGCGGGGATGTCCGGGGCGATGGCGCCGACCGGGGCGGCGGGTTCGGCGGCCTCGCGGCCCGGCTGCTCCGGGGCGGCGGGCGGCAGCTCCACGGCCGGCCGGCCGCGGCGTCCGCGCCGCTGCTCGACGACCGGCTCCTCGCCCGGCGCACCGCCGGCCGGGGACGGTCCGGCCGCGGCCTCGGCTCTCCGGGCGTCGGCGGAACCGTCCGGCGCGCCCTCCCGGGGGGCCTCGGCCGGAGCCTTCGCGGGGGTGCCCTCGGCGGCGGCCGGCTCCTCGGCCGGGGCCGCGGTCGGCAGCTGCGGGATGCCCGGCAGGTCGGGCAGGACGGCGCTGTCGCTCTCCTTCGGCCGGTCGGACCGGCCCTCGGCGGACGCGCGCTCGGCGGCGGCCTTGGCGGCGGCCGGGTCCAGCGGCAGTTCCACGACGTACGTGGTTCCGGCGCGTCCCGGCAGCTCGTGCGGCTGGAGCACCCCGCCGTGGCGCTCGACCACCGCGCGGGCTATCGGCAGGTGGACGGGGCTGCCGCCGCGCCCCGGGCCGCGGATCTCCACCCGGGCGACCTCGCCGCGCTGGGCGGCGGCGAGCACCACGGCCGGCGTGTCCCCGCCGGCCGGCGGCAGGGCGGGCGTGCCGGGGGCGGCGAGTCCGGGGGAGGGCAGTTCGGGGGCGACGTCGTCCAGCGCGAGGCCGATGCCGCTGACGTCGGCGACCAGGTGGGCCAGCGCCTGGGCGAGCCGCTGCTCGTCGGCGATCACCTCGACGGCGGCGGCGTGCACGGAGAACCGCACCCGGCCCGCGCCGACCAGCTCGCCGGCGTGCTCGACGGCCCGGCGGACCACCTTGTCCAGGGCGACCGGCACCCGCTCGGCGCTCTTCCGCCCGCCCTTGCCGTCTTCCGTACCGCCCTTGCCGTCGGCCGCGGGGCCCTTGCCGTCCGCGGCGCCGCTCTCGCCGGCCTCGGAGCGCTGGTGGGCCAGCACGCCCTCGATCAGCTTGCCGTAGCGGCGGCACTCGTCGGCCAGCCGGCGAAGGGTCCAGTTGGCCTCCGGCCAGAGCTGCCCGGCCGGGTCGGCGGCGAGCGCGTCGATCCGCCGGTGCAGCGCGGTCAGCGCACCGCCCAGCTCGCTCTCCAGGACGGCGGTGAGGTGCTCGTTGCGGGCGACCAGCGCCAGCTCGCGGCTGCGGTCGGTGAAGGTCATCACGGCGCCGACCAGCTGGTCGCCGTCCCGGACCGGGGCGGTGGTGAGGTCGACGGTGACCGGGCGGCCGTCCTTGCGCCACAGCACGGTGCCGCGCACCCGGTGCTTGCGCCCGGAGGTCAGGGTGTCCAGCAGCGCGGACTCCTCCAGCGCCAGCGGGGTGCCGTCGGCCCGGGAGTGCTGGATCAGCGGGTGCAGCTCCCGGCCGCCCAGCTCACTGGCCCGGTACTCCAGGATGTGCGCGGCGGCCGGGTTGACCAGCACGCAGCGGCCTTCGAGGTCGACGCCGACCACGCCCTCGGCGGCGGCCCGCAGGATCATCTCGGTCTGCTTGTGCTGGCGGCGCAGCTCCGCCTCGACGCCGAGCCGGCCGGTCAGGTCGCGGACCAGCAGCAGGAGCAGGTCGGAGGAGCGGGAGCCCTCGCGGTAGGGGTCGTAGGGCGCCGGGGGCGCGTAGCCGGTGCCGGCGCTGGTGCCGGTGCCGTCGTCGTCGAAGTCGTTGCCGGAGACCTCGACCGGGAAGGTGGTGCCGTCGGTGCGCCGGGCGGTCATCCGCACCGGGCGGTCGAGCGCCTCGTCCTCGCGGGCGGCGGGCCGCATCGAGCCGGGGATCCGACTGGGGTCGAACTCCGGGAGCAGGTCGAGCACGCCCATGCCGACCAGTGAGGTCCCCGGTGCCTGGAGCGCCTGGACGGCCGCGTTGTTGGCATCGACGACGGTGCCGTTGCTGTTCACCAGCAGCAGCGCGTCGGGCAGGGCGTCGAGTATGGCGGCGAGGCGAGCAGCGCCTCGGATCGGCCTGCTGCTCACGTCGACAGGTCTCCTCGGCTCAGGGCAGCTCTCTCCGGAGACGGCAGTATCTCATTCTTCTTTGCGGCGGGGACGACCCGCCTAGTAACGTTGGCGGCGGTTGGTGCCGGGCCCCCGGGTTGTGGCATCATCACAGGCACAAGGAACGGGTCCGCGCACGTGGGCTTGCTCCATGTGGAGGAGGCTTCGCCTAGTCCGGTCTATGGCGCCGCACTGCTAATGCGGTTTCGGGGTTATTCCTGATCGAGGGTTCAAATCCCTCAGCCTCCGCCAGCCGAAGAGCCCCGCCGACGATCTCGTCGGCGGGGCTCTTCGCATGTCCGAACATGATCGGAAGGGCGTTCGGCCGGTGGGTCCGGGGCGCCCGGATCAACCGATTTCGCCCCGCGCCGCAGGTCATGTAATGTTGTCCCCGCACCGCCCCGGAGGAACGTTCGCCAGGGCGAGCGCTCATAGCTCAACGGATAGAGCACTTGACTACGGATCAAGAGGTTGCAGGTTCGAATCCTGCTGAGCGCACCAAACCCCGCAAGACCGGGTCCGCCCGGCACTTGCGCTCATAGCTCAACGGATAGAGCACTTGACTACGGATCAAGAGGTTGCAGGTTCGAATCCTGCTGAGCGCACCAGCGAGAAGCCCCCGGCCATTGGCCGGGGGCTTCTGCGTTTCCCGGGTCCGGTTCGGCCCGGCCGGGGTGCCGCCCGGACGCCCCCTCGGTGGCCCGCGATGGCCGGCAACGGCCCGCGACCCCTCGCGATACCTCGCGCAAGGGGTGAAATGCGGTTCTTTCGGGTACATCCCGTCCTGCCGGACGGAGGACCGCCAATCGGGTGTCATGCGGCCGAGAGTGCAAGTGTCGCCATATGACCGGCTCAGGATCGTGATTCCGTTTTGTCTGATCTTGTGTCCAGACTGCCCGGCCATCCAGGCCGCTCCGGCAGCCGATGCGAAGGAGAGCCGGATGAACCGACAGTTCCCGGCAGCGGCCGGCGCCGCGGTCCTGGCGACCGGACTGGTGATCGGTTGGAATCCGCCGCCCTCGGCCGCCCGGCAGATCGAGCCGGACCGCCCGTCCTCCGGCCTCCATCAGGGCGGCACCACCACGCTCACCCTTTCCGCGTCCACCAACGACCCCGGCATCCGGCTGACCGGCACCGGCGAGCCGGGCGGCACCGTCGTCGTCACCGACCGGTCGTCCGGTGGCCAGGAGGACGACCTCTGCTACACGACCGTCGGGGCCGACGGCGGTTGGTCCTGCCTGCCGGTGGAGAACCTGGTGGACGGGCCGCACCGGCTCACCCCGTTCGCCGCCGACCTCGCCGGGAACCGGACCGCCGGGCAGTCGGCCGAGCTGGTGGTCGACACCGTGCCGCCGGACGGCCCGCTGCTCACCGCGCCCGCCGCCGGGGAGACCGTCCGGGTCGCCCGGCCCCGGCTGGCCGGGAAGGCCGAACCGGGCGCGCGGGTACTCGTCACCGCGGGGCCGGACCGTGGTGACGGGCCCGCGCGGATCGTCGCCTGCGGAGCGACGGCGGCGGTCGACGGCAGCTGGACGTGCACGGCCAACCGGGATCTGACGGACGGGGAGCGGTGGCTGATCGTCACGGCGACCGACCTGGCGGGGAACAGTACGGCGGCCGAGGCGGTGGCGGTCCGGGTGGAGACGATCGGTCGGCCGGCGGCGACGACGCAGGTTCCGCTCCCGCCGCTCCCGCCGCTCCCGCCGCTCCCGCCGTTCCCGACGCGGACGCCCACGCCCACGCCCACGCCGTCGTCGGTGCCGTCGCCGTCGCCTTCAGCGTCGACGGCCGCGGCGCCTTCGCCGGTGGTCACCCCCTCGCAGGCCGCGCCCTCGGCTCCCCGGCCATCCGTGACCGCCCTGTCGCCGGCGGTCACCGCGTCGCCGTCGCCATCGCCGTCGGCGTCGGCGTCGCCCTCGGTCCCGGTGCCGGCGCGGCCGTCCCCGGCCGCTCCCGCTCCTGCTCCGGCCGGCCGGCCGTCGCCCGCCCTGCCGGCGGCCCCGGTACCGACCGTCGCCGTTCCCGCCCCGGTCGTTCCCACCCCCGCTCCGGCCGCGCCCGCGTCCGCCGCCGCGCCCGTCACCGTGGTGGCCCCCGTTCCGAGCGGGCTGCTGCCGTTTGTCGTGCCACCGGCCATCGGCGCGGTGGCCAGGTCGGCGGCCCCCACTCCGGCGCCGACCCCCACGCCCGTACCCACGGCGCCCGGTCCGGCTCCCGCCCCGGCCGCGTCCGCCCCGAGCCCGACGCCCCAGGCGCCGACGGTCCCGGCTCCCGCCCCGGCGGCGCCGTCGGCCTCGGCCGCCGCCCCCTCCGCTGCCCCGGACCGGGAGCGGGCCGAGCGGGTGCCGGCCGCGCCGCCGCCGGGCGGAGCACGGCCGACGGTCCGGGCCGCGGGCGCCGCCGTGGCCGAGACCACCGCCGCCGAGGACCCGTCGTCGCCGACGGCCGCCGACCGGCACCCGTCGGACGGCTGGCGGGGCGTGCTCGCCGCGGTCCTGCTGGTGCTCACCGGTATCGGGCTGATCACCCGTCGGGTGATCGGCCGGGGATCCGGTCCCGGGCGGCACTGAGCCGCTCTCCCCCTGTCCGCTCATGTGCCTGCGCGTCAGGTCCGGGCTCGGATGATTCGTCAGTAAATGTCGACACGCACCGGTTCAAATGTCGCATTTGATGACGTATGAACTTAGCCTGGCCCTGGCACTGCCCGTCAGATCCGGGCCGCCCGTTGCGCGACACACTGAACCTGAGGATCCGTGCATGGACGTCACCCGCGATTCTTCGCAGCGACCCGACCACCTGCCCAAGACGCTTCCCCCGGGAATGCCGGAACGTTCCGCCTCGGGCTCCAGCCCGCTGGCGAGGGCGGCGAGGGCATCCAAGCCCGCCCAGCCGACCGACCACGGCCCGGCCACCACCCCGATCGCGGTGGTCCCGGGGCCGGCCGACGGCAGGCACATCGACCTGCGCGATCCGCTGGAGCTGGCGGACCCGGTGGACCCGGCGGTCCGCCCGACGCCGACCGCCCCGCTGCCGCCGGTGACCTCGACGGCCCTGGCCGCGGACGAGCCGGAGGGCGCCCCGACCGGGGCGGCGACGGCCGTCACCTCGCGCCGGCCCCCGCGCGCCGACCAGACGCTCCGTGAGCACGCCGCCGCCGCCCTGCCCGGCTGGGTCGCCCTGCTCGGGCTGCTGCTCGGCACGGCCGCCGTGCTGCTGGTGCTGCTGCGCGACGGCGTCATCCCGCACTGGGACGCGCTGCCCGACCTGCGCACGGAGGCCGCCCGGGCCGCCGGCGGGGCCGAGGTGACCGCCCGCTCGGTGGCCGCCGTGGCCGCCGCCGGGCTGCTCGTCGTGCTCTCGCTCGCGGGTCTGCTGGCCAATGCGGGCGGCGAGACCCGGGTGCTCACCCGCTGGGGCCGCTACCGGGGCACCGTCCGCCGCACCGGTCTGGTCTGGGTCAATCCGCTGCTGCGCCGCCGTCGGGTGGACGTCCGGCTGCGGCACTGGCGCAGCGAACCGGTCAAGGTCGTCGACCGCACCGGCACCCCGATCGTGGTCCGGCTGCTGATCGTCTGGCGGGTCAAGGACACCGCCCGCGCGATGCTGGCGATCGAGGACCACGAGAGCTACCTGCGCGAGCAGGTCCAGGCCGTGCTCACCCGGACCGCCTCCACGCTGCCCTGCGACAGCAACGCGGCGCCCGGTCCCGCGCTGCGCGACGGCCAGTGGTTCGCTGACGAACTGACCAGAGCGCTGGCCGCCGAGGTCGCGCCGGCCGGGCTCGAGGTCTACTCGGTGCAGCCGCTGGCGCTGGACTACGCACCGGAGGTGGCGGAGTCGATGCGCCGCCGCCGGCTGGCCGATCTGGACGCGGGCCTGCGCACCGTGCTGGTGGACGACGCCGTGGAGGCGGCGGCGCTCGCCGTGCGCCGACTGGAGCGCGCCACCGCGCATGAGCTGGACGAGGCCGCCCGGAGCGCGCTGATGGAACAGTTGCTGGTCGCCTTCGTCGCCCCGGCCGGAGTGGCCGCCTCGGTACCGCCCCCGGCCGCCCGGGCCGGGCGGAAGGAAGGACGACCGGCATGAGGATAGCCACCGGCACGGACGCCGCCGCGGTGTTCGCGGATGCGGACGACACGGCGTTGATCGGCTTCGAGGAGAGCCTCGGCACGATCCCGGCGATCACCGGCTGCGCCTGCCCGAACTGCGTGGTGCGGCCGCGCGCCGCCCGCCCGGCGGAGCCGTACGGGGGAGGCCGAATACACCGGGCGGTGCGAAATACCTGCCTGGCCACCACGGTGCTGGCCGGCGCCGGAGTGGTCGGCCTGACGGCGGGGGCCGGGGCCGCGCACGCCGCGCCGGGCAAGCAGGGCTGGGACGGCTCGAAGTACTGGTTCAAGAACGGCGACGGCGAGTGGCGGTACACCAGCCACTACAGCGTGTACACCGACGCCGTGGGGTCCGGCGCCGGCTCGGCCACCAACGGCTCGGCCACCAACGGTTCGGCCGGCTCCGGCGGGATCCGCCAGGGCTGGGACGGCGAGAAGTACTGGTTCAAGAACAGCAGCGGCGAGTGGCGGTACACCAGCCACTACGACGTCTACCTGAGCCGCACCGGCCAGTCCGGTGGCGGTGCGGCCTCCTCGGGCACCACCACCGCGCCCGCCCAGGCCGGGACCCGGTCCGCCGGCCGCATGGAGTCCGCGATCGAGTACGCGCTCGCGCAGCTGGGCAAGCCGTACGTGTGGGGCGGCGACGGCCCCTCCGGTTACGACTGCTCGGGGCTGGTGCAGCAGGCCTACCGGCGGGCGGGCATCAGCCTGCCGCGGGTGGCCGACGACCAGTACGCGGCGACCACGCCGATCGGCGCGGGGCAGCTGCGCCGCGGCGACCTGCTGTTCTGGTCGGACAGCGGCCGGGCCTCGGGCATCCACCACGTGGGGATCTACCTGGGCGACAACAAGTTCGTCGAGGCGCCCCGGCCGGGCAAGACGGTCCGGGTGTCGACGATCAGCAGCGGCTTCTACCCGACCCACTTCGGCCGGCCGTAGCGGCCCGGCACGGGAGGACACGAAGGGGCGCGCCGTCCGGCTGCGGACGGCGCGCCCCTTTCGGGTGACGGTGCTCAGGCGGAGGCGTCGTCCAGCAGGGCGGTCTGCGCCGGGGTGAGCTCCAGCCCGGCGGCGGCCAGCAGCGGCGGGAGCTGGCCGACGGTACGGGCGCTGGCGATCGGGGCGGCGACGGTCGGCCGGGCGGCGAGCCAGGCCAGGGCGACGGTGGCGGGCTCGACGTCGTGCTCGGCGGCCACCGTGTCCAGCGCGTCCAGCACCTTGGGGCCGCGCGGGTCGTCCAGGTAGCGGCCGGCGCCCTCGGCCCGGGCGCTGGCCACCTCGGCGCCGCCCGGGCGGTACTTGCCGGTGAGGAAACCGGAGGCCAGCGCGTAGTACGGCACGGTGGCGAGGCCGTGCGCGGCGATCACGTCGGCCAGCGGGCCCTCGAAGGTGCTGCGGGAGACCAGGTTGTAGTGCGGCTGGACGGCGGTGTACGCGGCCAGGCCCTCGCGCTCGGCGAAGGCGAGCGCCTCGGCGAGCCGCTCGGCGCCGATGTTGGAGGCGGCGACGGCGCGCACCTTGCCCTCGCGCACCAGCGCGTCGAGGGCGGTGACGAACTCCTCCACCGGGGTGTCGTCGTCCTGGTGGGTGTAGTAGAGGTCGATGTGGTCGACGCCGAGGCGGCGCAGCGAACCCTCGGCGGAGGCCTTGATGTTGGCCGCGCTCAGCCCGCGGGCCTCGGGGTGCAGGCCGACCTTGGTGGCGATGACCACGGAGTCGCGGCTGCCGCGGCTGCGCAGCCACTTCCCGATGATGGCCTCGGACTCGCCGCCGGTGTTGCCCGGCACCCAGGAGGAGTAGGTGTCGGCGGTGTCGACGAAGTTGCCGCCGGCCGCCGTGTAGGCGTCGAGGACGGCGAAGGACTCGGCCTCGTCGGCGGTCCAGCCGAAGACGTTGCCGCCGAGGGAGAGCGGGAACACCGAGAGCTCGGAGTTGCCGAGCTGCACGTAACGGGGGGCGTCGCTGCGGGAATCGGTCATGGTCCGAGTCAACCCGATCGGCCGGGCCGGCATTCCGTGAACGAGGCGTACTTCACACGCCCGTTGCACGTCCGCAGCACGGAGACCGGGTGTCGGGGTGGTCCGCGGATTCGTTAGAGTCCCTGCCATGGCTGACAACGAGTACGACCCCGCCGGCAGCACCCAGATGTTCCGGGCCTTCGTCGAGGAGACCCCGGCACCGCAGGCGCCGGGCTCCGTCAACACCTACGGCAACACCGGCGGCGGCAGCCGGACCGGCATGATCGCGGTCATCGCCGTGGTGGCCCTCGCCATGCTGGGCGCCGTCGTCTGGCTGGCCGTCAAGTAGTCCGCGCGGTGGAATGCCTGGCGGTCCGGTGGCCCGCTGGTGCCGGTCCCTGTTCCCTCAGCAGGGCTTCCGCCAGGCGTCCAGTTCGAGCTTCTTCTGCATCGAGCTGAAGCCCAGGGCCTTGGTGCGGCCGCAGAACTTCTCGGTGCCCAGCTTGTACTCGACATGGAAGACCGCCTTGCCCGCCTGGATGAAGGGGGAGAGGCGGGCGCACTCGTCGAACTGCGCGCACTCCTCGTTGACGGCGAAGTCGAAGTCGTTCAGCAGCGCCGGGACCTGCTCCAGGTCGTTCTTCAGACCGATCGCCAGGCCGCGTTCGTGGGCGAGCGAGGCGAGCATGCGGTTGTAGCGGAGCTGGTCGTCCGCGGTCAGCGGGAAGCCGCTGTTCTGGTTGTAGGCCTCGATGGTGTCGGGCTCGACGGCGTCGAAGCCCTTCTGCCGGCACATGTCGAAGCGCGCCGCCATGAGGGGCTTCAGCTGGTCGATCTTGCGGATGTCGAACCACTTCTCGCCCTTCCAGCCGTTGCCCGAGCCCTGGAGGGCCTGGGCGAAGGCGGCGGAGTCGGGGCGGAAGTCCTCCCAGGAACCGGCGTTGATGTAGCAGATCACCTTGCGGCCCTTGGCGTGCAGGGCCGCGACCACGGAGGCGTCCGTCTCGAAGCCGTCGACGTCGTAGACGGGGACGTCGACGGACTGGTCGACGGAGCCGCCGAGTTGCCACTGCCAGGCGAGGCCGGGGGTGGGCTGCCAGCGCGCGCCGGCCGAGCCGGGCGTGCCGGGGGTTCCCGGAGTGCCGGGCGTGCCGGGGGTGTTGGGCGTGCCCGGGGCGGCCGGGGTGCCGGGCGTGCCGGGGGTGCCGGGCGTGCCCGGGGTACCGGACGGGGCCGACGGCCGGCCGGACGCGGTCGGCGAGCCCGGGCCCGTGGTGGCGGCCGGGGCGTCCGGGGTGACCGGCGTGCCGGGGGTGCTCGGCGCGGCCGGGGCGTCCGGGGTGGCCGGGGTGCTCGGAGTCCCCGGGACGGGGGCGGCGGTGGCCGCCGGGGGCGCGCTCGCGCCGGCGTCGGCCGAGGTGTCGTCCTCGTCGTCCGAGCCGGAGCTGCTGCACGAGGTCGCCAGCAGCGCGGTGGCGGTGGCGAGGGCGAGGGCGGCCCACACGGGCCGGGTAACGCGGGTCACGGTGCACGGACTCCGGATCGGGTCGGATGCGTTCTCAGATGGGTTCGGTGAGCGGCCGTCCGGCGGTCAGCTGGTGCGGCAGGGTGCTCCAGGGGTTCTCCCCGGCGCCCGGCACCGCGCAGCCGACCCCGGCCCGGCGGGCGGCGATCAACGCGGCCACCTCCCCGGCCCGTTCGGCGGGCACGTCGTAGACCAGGTGGCAGAACCGGGCGGCGGCGTGCCGGCCGGTCCACAGCGGCAGGGCCAGCGCCTGGTAGGCGGCCCAGTCGCCCTCGAAGGTGACCAGCAGATCGGCCAGGCCGACCTCGGCGTACCCGGGGTCCGGGTGGTCGCCGTGGCCGAACACCACGGTGGCGCAGCCGGCGGCCCGGGCCGCGGTGGCCAGGCGCCGGTAGTGCGGCAGCGCGCCGGGCGCGGCCGACACCTGGTCGAGGTAGACGCCGGAGATTCCGTGGCGCTGACGGTAGGTCAGGATGTCGTTCACCACGGCCGCGTGCGACCGCCGGCCGTAGTCGGTGTCGGCGTAGCCGAGCAGCGGCAGGCCGGCCTTGCGGAGCTCCTCGGCGGCCTCGGTGAAGACGTGGTCGGGCTCGCCCGGACCGTCGGCGAGGTTGAGCACGACGGCGGCGATGCGCTTGGGATCGGCGGCGGCGACCGCCTGCCAGGCCGCCGGGTCCACCGCGGGGTGGACGTACAGCGGCACCAGCAGGCGGCCGTCGGGGTGGTTGCCCCCGGTCATGCGGTGACCAGCGGTTCGGTGGAGAGCCAGAGGTCGCGCAGCGTCTCGTCGAGTCCGGTCTCCGGGCGCCAGCCGAGGGCCCGGGCGGCGGCCGACACGTCGGCCTGCTGCCAGGAGACGGCCGCGGAGCGCTCGGAACCGGCGCCGCTCTCGTCGATGCGGCCGGCGAACCCGGCCGCCGCGACCAGACCGTCGGCGATCGCCCGGACCGGCCGGGCGTGCCCGGAGGCCAGGTTGAGCACCCGGGGCAGCGCTTCCCGGGCGGTCACGGCGAGCGTGACGGCACGGGCGACGTCCCGGGCGTCGACGAAGTCGCGGTGGGCCGAGAGGTCCCCGACCCGCACCACTCCGTCGGCACCCTCGGGCGCGGCCCGGCGCAGCTCGGCGGCGAGCCGGCCGGGCAGCGAGCCGGCCGGGGCCCCGGGGCCGACCGGGTTGAACACCCGCAGCACCACGGCGTCCAGCGGCGAACCGGCCACCGCGAGGGAGCCGGCCAGCTTGGTGGCGCCGTAGACGCCGACCGGGCGGGCGTCGGCGTCCTCGGCGAGCGAGTCGCCGGGGGCGCAGACGCCGTACTCGCCGGCCGAGCCGATGTGCACCAGCCGGGCCTTCGGGGCGCCCTGGCCGAGCGCCTCGCAGAGCACGGCCGGCCCGCGGGCGTTGACCTCGGCGAGGGTGACGGCACTGCCGGAGACGGCGCCGGCGAAGTTGACCACCGCGTCCGGGGCGAGCGCGGCCAGGTCCTCGCCGAGCGGGCCGGCCTGGGCGGAGGCCAGGTCGAGCCGCAGGTCGTGGTCGGGCCGCCGCCCGGCGGTCAGCACGGTGGCGCCGGGCAGTGCGCGCAGGGCGGTGGCGGCGTGCCGGCCGAGGAAGCCGTCGGCGCCGAGCAGCAGGATCCTCACGCGGCCCGTCCGTCGTTCTCGGGGCCGGCGGGGACGGTCGCCGCCGTGGCCGCGGTGGCCGTCGGCTGCCCGTCGGCGGCCTCGGGGGCGGTTCTGGCGGCGGGGATCGGCAGGGCCTGGCCGTTCGGCACGGCGTACAGGCCCTCCCCGGCGGCCGGGACGGCGTCGGCCGGCTCGCCCGGGAGGAGCAGCGAGCGGTTGAGCGCGAACTCGGCGTTGGCGCGGTCGTAGTCGTCCGGGCGGCCGATGTCGAGCCAGTAGCCGTCGAACTCGTAGGCGGACGGCGGCGTCTGGGCGCCCAGCAGGTCCAGCACCAGCTCGTCGAAGCCCAGCGGCAGGCCCGGGGTGTACCGGGCGAGCGCGGCGCGGGAGACGCCGTACACGCCCATCGAGACCCGGTAGTCGATGCTCGGCTTCTCCTGGAAGCCGGTGATCGCCCCGTCCTCGGCGGTCAGCACGCCGAAGTCGATCTTCACCTGGCGGGCGTAGGTCGCGATGGTGAGCGGGGCCCCGGACGCCTCGTGGTGCTTGAGCACCCCGGCGAAGTCCAGGTCGGTGAGGACGTCGCCGTTCATCACCAGGAAGTTGTCCGGCAGCCGGTCCTGCATGGTGAGCAGCGGGCCGAGGGTGCCGAGCGGGCTGTCCTCGACGGCGTAGCCGACCCGCAGCCCCCACTGGGAGCCGTTGCCGACGTAGGCGCGGATGATGTGCCCGAGGTGGCCGATGGCCAGGGTGACGGTCTGGAAGCCCGCGGCGGCGAGCTGGCGCATCACGATCTCCAGGATCGCGTGCTGGTCGCCGATCGGGACGAGTGGCTTGGGAAGCGCGGTGGTGTACGGGCGGAGGCGTACGCCCTTACCGCCGGCCAGGATCACTGCGTGCATGTGGTTCCCCCACAGAAGTCGGTTCGACAAGGGGCCTTCGGTGCCGGGAGCGGACGGAAGGCGGAGCCGGGTCAGACGTTGTAGATGTCGGTCTTGTAGCGGGCCAGGTTCGCCGGGTCGCGGAAGAACTCGATGGTCTGCTCCAGACCCTCGTCCAGCGAGAACCGGGGGGCCCAGCCGGTGGCGGTGCGCAGCCGGGTGGCGTCCGCGACCAGGCGCATGACCTCGGAGTTGGCCGGGCGGATGCGCTGCTCGTCCTCCTTGACGGTGACGTCCACGCCCATCAGCTTGCCGACCAGGGTGACCAGGTCGCCGACCGAGATCTCGCCGCCGGTACCGGCGTTGAAGGTCCTGCCGACCACGGTCTCGGCGGGGGCGGTGCCGACCGTGCGGAAGGCCAGCGCGGTGTCCTTGACGAACATGAAGTCGCGGGTCGGGCGCAGGTCGCCGAGGGTGATCTCGGTCTCGCCGGCGGCGAGCTGGGCGATCACGGTCGGGATGACGGCGCGCATCGACTGGCGCGGGCCGAAGGTGTTGAACGGGCGCAGGGTGACGACCGGGGTCCCGAAGCTGGCGTGGTAGCTGTCGGCCAGCCGGTCCCCGCCGGCCTTGGAGGCGGCGTACGGGGACTGGGTGTTGATCGGGTGGTCCTCGGTGATCGGCACGGTCTGCGCGGTGCCGTAGGTCTCGCTGGTCGAGGTGTGCACCAGGCGGGGGATCTCCTGGTGGCGCACGGCCTCGAGGACGTTCAGGGTCCCGGTGACGTTGGTGTCGACGTACGAGTGCGGGGCCAGGTAGGAGTACGGGATCGCGATCAGGGCGGCCAGGTGGTAGACCGCCTCGGTGCCCTTGACCAGGCCGTTGACGGAGCCGGGGTCGCGGACGTCGCCGAGGACGATCTCGACGGAGTCCAGCACCTCCTTCGAGAGGGTCTCCAGCCAGCCGAACGACGAGAACGAGTTGTACTGGACCATCGCGCGGACCCGGTGGCCGTCGGCCACCAGGGTCTCGACGAGGTGGGAGCCGATGAATCCCTCGGCTCCGGTGACGGCGACGCTGCTCATGGTGAATCGCTTCCTGTGTCTTCAGGGGACGTGTCGTGCGGGTCCGGCCGGGTGGTGCGACGGTTGTGGTGACCCGGCCGGGCCGGTACGGGTGGTGCTGTTCCGTCGGTGCTGGTTCCGTGGTGCGCTGTTCAGCGGTGCCCGTTTCAGCGGTGTCTGGTGGTGCGGCCGAGCACGGGCCCGGCGGTGCTGGTGAGGACGGCCGCCGCACCCCCGCAGCCGATCAGCTGCAGGACGGTCGGGTCCCAACCGGTCAGCAGCCCGGCGCACTCGGCGCCCGCGGCTGCCAGACAGATGAGGGCGGTGCTCCAGCTGAGCCCGAAGGCGTTCAGCAGCAGCGCCAGCCAGAGCGAGCCGCCGAGCAGCAGCAGCGCGCCGAGCTCCGGGACGCCCAGCGCGGGGGCGCCGGGCCAGAGCACGGTGGCGGCGGCGTCGAGGGCGGCCACGGTGGTGAGGTAGATGAAGAGGCAGCCGAGCAGCACGCCGCCGGTGCGGCGGGCGAACTCGACCGGGGTGTGACTGGTGCGCAGCGCGGCCACCGCCATCGCCCGGTAGCGGAAGAGCAGCCACTCCGCTAGGCCGAGGCTCAGCGTCAGGGCGATCATCGCCGGGCCGGTCGGGCTGGCCGAGGCGCCCTGGGCGCTGCCGGTGCTCACCGCCTGGTGGACGGTGACCCCGAGTCCGGCGATCAGGGTCAGGGTGCCGACCGCGAGTCCGAACAGCAGGTGCGGGATCTCCTGGTGCAGCGGCAGCCGCAGCGGGACGGGTTCCGCCTCGGCGCGCCGGCAGCGCAGCAGCTCGCGGGCGGCGAGCCCGACGGCCAGGCCGAGCGAGGCCAGCAGCACCGCGGTGCGGACGGCCTGCGGCACGGAGACGGCGAGCACCACGCCCGCGCCGACCGCCGACGGTGCCAGCGCCAGCAGCAGGAACTTCTCCCGGCCGAGCACCAGCAGCACGGTGGCGGCCGCCAGGTAGCCGGACTGCCCGGCGGCGAAGCAGAGCGCGCCCAGCGGCCCGCCGACCACGTACCCGGCGGCGGCCGCGGTCAGCGCGCCGAGCGGCGCCCCGATCGCCAGGCAGGCCGCGGCCGACCGGCGCCGGCCACGGCCGAGCCAGGCGTACGCGCGGTGGGCCAGCGCCTGGTTCCAGGACCAGCTGACCAGGGTCGCGACGGACAGCGCGAGCATGCCCGAGGGCAGGCCGAAGCGCATCCGGTCGGCGGCGAACAGGTTGGCGCCGAGCAGGTAGCCGAGGCCGGGCAGGGCGAACACCAGGCCGCGTACGACGCACCGCCAGGGATCGGCCCGCCAGGGGTTGGCGAACTCGGCGCTCGGCCCGGGGTAGCGGCGCTCGACCCGTTCGAACAGCTCCTCGGCGACGGTGAACGCGTCGGGCCGGCCGTAGAGCAGGCCGGCCTGTTCGTCGGAGAGGCCGTCGGCCTCCAGGAAGGCCGCGATCTCGTAGGGGTGGACGGCGTCGGCGCAGATGTCCTGCAGCCGATCGGCGAGTTCGTCCAGCGGGTCGGGGGAGAGTTCGAGCTGGTCCGCCTCCGGCCCGGGGCGCTGCTCGGGCAGGGTCGGGCGGCGCCGCTTCAGCGGCAGTACCCGCAGCTGGACGGTCTCGTCGGCCTCGTTCGGTACGAGCCGCAGAGGCCCACTCATGCGCCCACCTCGCTGCGCTCGCGCTCGGTCGGCTGCTCCCAGTCCGGGTCCGGCGGTCCGTCGGTGACGGCGACCACGCCCTCGGGCAGCCAGCGGGAGGTGCCCAGCAGTTCGGTGTAGATGCCGCGGAAGCCGTCGATGTTCTGGCGGAGCGTGAACTGCTCGATCACCCGCAGCCGGGCCTGCTCGCCGAGCCGGGCCCGGCGCTCCGGGTCGCGCAGCAGCTCGATCGCCGCGGCGGCCATGGGTTCGGGCTCGCGCGGCGGGACGACCAGGCCGGTGTCGCCGACCGCCTCGCGCACGCCGCCGACGTCGGTCGAGACGGTGGAGCGTCCGCAGGACATCGCCTCGATCAGGGTGAACGGGAAGCCCTCGCTGATCGAGGAGAGCATCACCACGTTCCCGGCCGCGTAGGCGTCGGTGATGTCCGCGACCCGGCCCTCGAAGACCACCGAGTCGCCGGTGCCGAGTTCGGCGGCCAGCGCCTCGCAGGCCTCGCGGTAGGCCTCACCGCCCTTGGGGGTGCCGCCGAACAGCCGCAGCCGGGCGTCGGGTATCTCGCGCCGCACGAGAGCGAACGCGCGGATCAGCGTCTCCAGGTCCTTGATCGGGTCGACCCGGCCGGCCCAGCTGAGCGTCGGGGTCTCGGGCTCCGGCCCGGCGGGCGGGAAGGCCGCCGGGTCGACGCCGTTGTAGACGGTGCGGATGTGCGCGGAGGGGGTGCCGCCGCGCTCCTCCCAGCGCCGGTTGTACCGGTTGCCGGGGGTGACCAGCGCGGCCCGCCGGTAGCTCTCCTCGGCGAGCATCCGGTAGAAGCCCAGCAGCAGGGCCTTGACCGGCCAGCGGTAGGGGCCGGTGCGGTAGCCGAGGTAGCGCTCGCGCAGATAGATGCCGTGCTCGGTGAGGAGAAACGGTACGCCGAACTGCTGAGCGGCTATCAGCCCCGGGAGCGTGGCCAGACCACCGCTCGCGGCGTGCGCCACGCCGTCGCGCGGCGGCTCGACCGACAGCGGGCGCAACGCGTGCTCCAGCAGGTCGGTGGCGTTCAGCGCGTCGTGCATGGTGGGCCGGGAGACGGCGGTGGAGAGGTAGTCGCGGGTCCAGACGTGCTGGAGGGTGCGCAGGGCGCGCTCGCTGCGCAGCGCCGGGCTGAGCAGCCCGCGCTGGGCGAGGTCGGCGAAGCCGTAGAGCTCGGTGCCGAAGTGGGTGGTGTAGACCGGGTCCAGGAGGGAGTGCAGGAACCGTTCGTAGGCGTTGAGGAAGCGGCGCATCTCCTTGCCGCGCGGGGCCTTCGCCTCCGAGGCCGGGCCCCACAGCGGGGCGGTGGTGACCGACCGCACGTTGGCGGGCAGCTCCCAGGCCAGTGGTTCGTGGCCGGTGCCGGTGACGGCGATGATGTCGAAGTCGACGTCCGGCATGCCTTGCACGAGCTGGTCGCACCAGACACTCACACCGCCGTGCTGGTGCGGGTACGTCCCCTCGGTGAGCAGGGTGACGCGCATCTGTGTCCCCCCTCCTGTTCTTGCCTCAAGCTCCCGGCCGAGCAGGCCGGATCGGGTGGTGCCGGTGGCGGCCGCTGTGCCGCGGTCCGCCACCGGGTTCACCTGTCTAGCGGTTGCCGGGCGAGCCGGCGGTCTTCCTCGCGGGTTCGGCCTTCCCCCCGGAGGCCTTGCCGTGCTGCTGCGGAGTGCCGCCGTGGCCGACGGCCTTTCCGTCGGTGCCGCTCGCCGTACCCGAAGTCGTACCAGCAGAGACGTTCCTGCCGGCAACCGGGGCCCCGCTACCGGGGATGAGAGTCGGCGCCTCGGTGCGGTCGGTGTCGCCCGGACCGGCCGGGACGGCGTCCACGGTGCCCTGCGGGACGACCTTGGTGTCGGCCGGGGCCGGGGCCGGGACGGACTTGGCCGCGAGGCTCGGGCTGGTGCCGGCCGGGGCGGCCGGGGTGCCCGTGGCGGGCAGCGTCAGCAGGACGCCGCTCTGCAGCTGGCCGGGCTTGACCCAGCCGGAGAGCGAGCCCGCGTAGGCGGTGCCGAAGCTGGTGGTGCCGATGGCGAGCTGCTGGACGGTGCCGGTCGGCATGGTGGCCTCGATCTGGACGCCGGCCGGGGCGCTCACCATGACGGTGTCGCCGGTGCGGTAAGCGGTGACCTGGCCGGAGGCGAGCGCGGCGTTCCAGGCTGCCCGTCGCTGGAACTCCTGGCCGATCTCCTTCTGCGCGAGATTCACGACCGGGGCGTTGTCGGCGTGCAGCGACCGGTAGGTGGAGAGGATCTTCTCCAGCACCGGGTAGACGATCCGGTCCTCGGACAGGTTCGACTGGTGGATGAAGTGCGGCCGCGGGTCGTTGTTCAGCACGTGGCCGAGGTCGATCCGGGCCTCCAGCGGCACGATGTACGACTGGTAGCCGGTGTTGACGTCCAGCGGCGTCGGCAGGCAGGTGGAGTTGGCGCTCTGGCAGATGCCGCTGCCACCGTTGGCGACGCTGGTGTAGATCCAGTTGTACTCGTCGGCCTCCTCCTTCGCCGTGGCGGCGTTGTAGAAGACGTTCATCGGGTAGCGGGGCACGGTCAGCGCCGAGCCGACGGCCCGCTGGCCGGTCTCGCGGGAGGCGTCGCTGGCGGTCCACTTGACCCCGTTGGCGGCGAGAGCCGGAGCCAGGTACGGGTTGTCGCTGGTCTCCTGAGGAGCGGTCAGCAGGCCCGAGTGCTCGCCGGTGACCAGCTCGGTCTTGTCCAGCTGCAGGCCCCGGGCGGCGGCCCAGTCCAGGTTGTTCTTGATCTGGGAGGAGATGGTGGCCTGGTCGACCCAGACGGTGCTGCCCGAGGAGGTCTTGGTGCACTTCCACGGGACCACCGAGACGTCCTGGAGGCAGCCCAGGTACGGGTGGGTGTACGTGTGGTTGATCCACCGGTAGCTGGTCTGGTCGGCGATCATCTCGTCCACCACCGGGTCGGTGGTGGTCTCGTGGTCGGACTTCCAGTCCTCGCTGCCACCGCCGTTGAACACCATGTCCAGGGTGAAGCCGTGGTCGAGCTGCCACTGCTTGGCGTACTGCGCGTCGGCGACCGTCATCCGGATCGGATTCGCGGTCTCCGGGGTGCCGGGCGGGCAGGTGACGTCACCGGGGGTGCACTTGAGCACGGTGTCCCAGCGGTCGTCGGACAGGAAGACGTCGTCGACGTGGGCCGCGAAGTAGTTGCGGTCGTAGCCGAGGTGGACGCCCTGGGTTATCCAGTCGACTATGCCGCGGGCCAGCAGGCGGTACTGCTGCTGGTACTGGTTGTAGACGAAGGTGACGACCAGTTCCTTGCGGCCGGCGTGCTGGTACTCGCCGACCAGCGAACCCTTGGCGGTGCTGTTCGGGATCGGCACCTCGACCAGCGGGGTGAAGCTGGAGCCGGCCGGCAGGGTGGCCAGCGGGGTGGCCAGGTAGCCGTAGCTCTCCGAGACGGTCGGGTCGTTGTCCTCGAACGGGATCGCGCCCTTGAGGTAGTTGAACGGTCCGCTCAGGCCGGCCGTGGTGACCTGGCCCTGGAAGCCGTCCAGGGTCCCCATGTAGCCGGGGTTGACGGCCCAGTTCAGGCCGACGTCGGGACGGGCGTAGGTGTACGCGTCGACCTGACGGACGTTGAACGCGGCCTCGTAGGCGGCGATCGCGGTCATCTCGGCGGAGCCGGCCGCGAACGGGTTGTCGTTCGGCAGCACGATGCCCTGGTACTTGCCGCGCGGCTGGCCGTTCAGCGTGTCGCTGAGGAAGGCCGCGTCGATCACCGGGCGGTTGGCGTCGTTGAGGTCGACGAGCTTGTACGGCGTGCCCTGGCTCTTGAGTTCGGCGGCGATCGCGGCCGTGGCCGGCCCGCCGTCGCTGATCACCAGGACCGTGAGATCGATCCGCGGCGTCGTGGTGGCGTGCGCGAGGGACGACTGCAGGCCTCCGGCCAGCAGAACGGCTGCCGCACAGGCGGCAACTCTTCGGGTCGCTCGACCCATGTTTGTCTTCCTCCCCTGGGCAGGGCGCTCCGCTGCTTGCGCTCGCCCGCCCTCGTAGCTGGTCGCGGGCAGCAGGCTGCCCGGCGCCCATCCTGATGGAACATCCGTAGCAGGAGGGACCGAACGGGCAGGAGTGCAGCGAATCTGTTACCAACGTTCATGGTCGTGCCATGAGGGCGCTGATTGTGGCCGAAAGCGCATCGGCCACGCAAATAATGAATTAAAAATTAAAACCCGGAACCTAGCGTTACCGCTGTTCACCCATCGTGCGATCCGGTGGCTGAACGGGACCCTACACTGGCGGCGTTGCCCCTGACACTCTCGCACATCCTGCCGTTTCAGTGGGCAGGTTCATGCAATATCGCTCACGGTTGTGCAACGTCACCGTTCGAATATCCAATGGAGGCCGCCGAGTGACCGAGCCGCAGACCGAAACCGCCGCAATTCCGGCCGCCCGCAGCCTGGGTCTGCTCGGTGCCGTGAACGCCCGCGACCTGGGCGGCTACCGGACCGCGGAGGGGTTGCTGCTGCGGGCCGGCGTCGCCCTGCGCAGTGACGGCCTCAGCCGGCTCACCGACGAGGACCTCGCGCGGCTGGCCGGGCTGGGCCTACGGCGGATCGTCGACCTGCGCAGCCCGGCCGAGGTCCGCGAGGCCGGTGCGGACAGGATCGTCGACGGCATGGCGGTCCATCAAATGCCGGTGTTCGCCACCGACTTCGACATCCACGCCACGCTGCGCGAGGCGCTGGCCGACCGTGATCCGGGCAAGCAGCGCGCCCTGCTCGGCGGGGGCCGCGCCGACGCCATGATGACCGGCCTCTACCGATGGTTCGTCACCGACCGGATCGCACGCGAACGGTTCGCCGGCGTGCTGCGGCTGCTCGCCGATCCGGACGGCGCTCCGCTGCTGTTCCACTGCTCGGCCGGAAAGGACCGCACCGGCTGGACGGCGGCCGTGCTGCTGACCGCGCTCGGCGTCGACCGGGAAACGGTGGTGACGGATTATCTGCTCACCAACGAGCGTTCCGCCGCCGTCGTCACGACGGTCCTGGAGGGGTTCCGGACCCGCGGGCTGATGGACGAGCCCGAGCTGCTGCTGCCGGTCTTCCGGGCCGAACGGAGCTACCTGGAGGCGGCCTTCGAGGAGGTCGAGACCGGCTGGCCGGACTTCGGGGCGTTCTGGGCCGACGGCCTCGGTCTGGACGAGGCCGTGCTGGCGGGTCTGCGGGCCAATCTGCTGGCACCCTGAGTCCCGCGGGCGCCCGGGCGCGGCCCGTGGGCTCGTCCGGCTCGTCCGGATCCGGGGGCCCGCCCCGGGCCCCGCCGGGCCGCCGTGCTCAGCCCTCGGCGGTCAGGCCCTCGCGCAGCTGGGTGAGCGTGCGGGTCAGCAGCCGCGAGACGTGCATCTGCGAGATGCCGATCTCCTCGCCGATCTGCGACTGGGTCAGATTGCCGAAGAACCGCAGCATGATGATCCGGCGCTCGCGCGGCGGCAGCTTGGCCAGCAGCGGCTTGAGCGACTCCCGGTACTCCACGCCCTCCAGCGCGAGGTCCTCATAGCCCAGCCGCTCGGCCAGCGGGCCCTCGCCGTCCTCCTCGCTCGGGCTGGAGTCCAGCGAGCTGGCGGTGTACGCGTTGCCGACCGCCAGGCCCTCCACCACGTCCTCCTCGCTGACGCCGAGGCAGGCGGCCAGTTCGGCCACGGTGGGGGAGCGGTCGAGGCGCTGGGAGAGCTCGTCTCCGGCCTTGGTGAGCGCCAGCCGCAGCTCCTGGAGCCGCCGGGGCACCCGCACCGACCAGCTGGTGTCCCGGAAGAAGCGCTTGATCTCGCCGACCACCGTCGGCATCGCGAAGGTCGGGAACTCGACGCCGCGCTCCGGGTCGAACCGGTCGATCGCCTTGATCAGCCCGATCGTGCCGACCTGGACGATGTCCTCCATCGGCTCGTTGCGGCTGCGGAAGCGCGCCGAGGCGTAGCGGACCAGCGGCAGGTTGAGCTCGATGAGGGTGTCGCGGACGTAGGTGTGCTCCGCGCTGCCCGGATCGAGGGCGGCCAGCCGCCCGAACAGGGAGCGGGAGAGCGTCCGGGTGTCGAGCCCGGCGTCCGGCGCGGCGGCGGCGCGCTGGAGCGGGATCTCCGCGGCGCCGGCCGGTGCAGCGTGGATCTCCGCAGTGCCCACATCTGAGGACATGCACCCACCCCCTCGTGACTGACGGTCCAACGGGTGCCGCCGTCGGAACGTTCCCGTGCGCGCGCCGGCCCCCTTTGCACCCTCCATACCGGCTCACGGTCCCCGGCAAACCCGAGCGTCGCAAGATGTCACGCCGCGGTGACGCGCCGCTGTCACGGCGTCACAAGCGAGGTGCGGTCAGTCCTCCCAGGAGTTGCCGGTCCGCAGCCTGGTCAGGATCCGCGACAGCAGCCGCGAGACGTGCATCTGGGACATCCCCAGCTCGGTGCTGATCTGCGACTGCGTCAGATTGGCGAAGAACCGCAGCATGACGATCCGGCGCTCCCGCTCGGGCAGCTGCACCAGCAGGTGGCGGACCATGTCCCGGTGCTCGACCTCGGCCAGCGCGGCGTCCTCGTAACCGAGCCGGTCGAGCAGCGCCAGCCCGCCCTCGTGCTCCTGGGCGGCCTCCAGCGAGGCAGCGTTGTAGGCCCGCCCGGCGTCCAGGCAGGCCCGGACGTCCTCCTCGGGGATCCGCAGGCTGGCGGCGATCTCCGGCACCTTGGGGGCCCGGCCGTGCACCACGGTCAGCTCCTCCATCGCGCCGCTGACCTGCACCCAGAGCTCCTGGAGCCGGCGCGGGACGTGCATGGTGCGGACGTTGTCGCGGAAGTAGCGCTTGATCTCGCCGAGGATGGTCGGCAGCGCGTAGGTGGGGAACTGCACGCCGCGGCCGGGGTCGAACCGGTCGATGGCGTTGATCAGGCCGATGGTGCCGACCTGGACGACGTCCTCCATCGGCTCGCTGCGGCTGCGGAAGCGGGTGGCGGCGTAGCGCACGAGGGGGATGTTGACCTCGATCAGCGCGGCCCGGACCCGTTCGCGCTCGGGGGTGTCCGGGGGCAGCTCGGCGAGCCGCTCGAAGAGCACCCGGGTGAGGGTGCGCACGTCGACCGCGGGGCGGCCGCCGGGGCCGCGCAGGCGGTCCGGGCGGAGCTCGCCGGCCGGGCTGATCACGGCGGCCAGCACCTCGTCGTCCGGCGCGCTCCCTGGTGTCCGCACGGACACGTCACCCCTCCCATAGTCGACAACGGTGGGACCTGCGGACCGGGTGTCGCGTCTCGTCACCGCCTTCGCCATGTCCGGCAAAACCGGTCATAGCATCACAAGGCGGGCGCATGTCGGGCAAGTACCGCGCGGAGGTGTGTTGGTGTGCCGCCGGGCGGGGTGGGGTCGGGCCGGCGGTGCGGGGGAAGGGCCGGGCCGGGACAGCGCAAGGCGCCCCGCCCGAATGCCGGGCGGGGCGCCGTGGGCCGTCGGGCTCAGACCTCGATGTCGGCGATCACCCAGGTGGCGAATTCGCGCCACTGCGCGGCCGCGGCCTGGTGGGCCGGGTGGGTGAGGTACGCCTGGAGCGCCTCGCGGTCCTCGACCAGGCTGTTGATCGCGTAGTCGTGGGCGATGTCGCGGTCGGTGGTGTTCCAGCCGCACTCCCACGCGCGCAGCTCGGGTACGAGCGGGCCGAGCTCGGCGAAGGCCTTGGCGCCGGCGAGCGCGCGCTCGTCGTCCTTGCTGACGCCTTCGTTGAGCTTGAACAGGACCAGGTGGCGGATCACGGTGCCGCTCCTCGCGGACGGGGTCGGGTGTCGGGCCCACCGTAGCCGGTGGGGCGCGGGCTATTTCACCAGGCCGGTCATGAAGGTGCCGACGGCCTTGGCGGCGTTCGAGATGCCTTCGAAACCCAACTGGACCAGCTCGGCGGCCCGGGCCGGCGAGGTGATGATCGTGTAGAGCACGAAGATGAGCAGGAGGACCATTCCGATCTTCTTCGCCTGCGCCATCCGTGACCTTCCTCCCTGCCGTGGGCCGTCGTCGCTCGGTCCCCGAGCGGCCCGGTGCAACGGGCAGCTTATCCACCCGGACGGCCTATCAAGTGAGCGACGCGTTCACCTGCCGGGACGAAGGTCCCCGTGGCAGGGGCCTTTCTCCGGGTGCCGGAGGCGCCGGAGGGCGGCAGGATGGGTGATGTACCGAGGATCTGGCAGGAATCCCCGGTACGTGGATCCGGAGCTCCCCGCTGTGGGACCGGGCGCCGCGGCTTCCCCCCGACGCGGCCCCGGTTGTGGGACTCCGCCGGGGGAGCGGTCAGTCCCCCCGAACCGCTCCCCCTCTTCCAGGCTCCGTACTCGACAGGCGTTGGTGGTCATCGGCCGACGGGTACGGAGCCCTTTCCGCGTTCGAGGGTGCGCGGGAACGCCGAAGGCCCGTCCGGTGAACCGGACGGGCCTTCGGGCCTGCTGGCGGTAGCGGTGGGATTCGAACCCACGGTGGAGTTGCCCCCACACACGCTTTCGAGGCGTGCTCCTTTGGCCGCTCGGACACGCTACCGAGGGGAACTCTACCGGACGGGTGGCGCGGGAACGAAATCCGTTCCCGGGGCGGATTCAGCGGTGGGTGTCGAAGAAGGCGCGCAGTTGCTCGCCGCACTCGTCGGCGAGGACGCCCCAGATCACCTCGGGGCGGTGGTTGAGCCGCCGGTCACGCATCACGTCGAAGAGCGATCCGGCCGCGCCGGCCTTCTCGTCGAGGGCGCCGTAGACCACACGGTCGATCCGGGAGAGCACGATCGCGCCCGCGCACATGGTGCAGGGCTCCAGGGTGACGACCAGGGTGCACCCGCTCAGCCTCCACTCGCCGAGCTTCGCGGCCGCCTCGCGGATGGCCACCACCTCGGCGTGCGCGGTCGGGTCGCCGACGGCCTCGCGCTCGTTGTGGCCGCGGCCGAGGACCTCGCCGTCCGGGCCGAGGACGAGCGCCCCGACCGGGACGTCCCCGGTGGCCGGCGCCAGTGCGGCCTCGGCGATGGCGAGGCGCATCGGCGCCGCCCAGCGGTCGCGGACCGGGTCGGGGCGGACGGGAGCGGGCAGCGGCGGGATCGGGCGGACGGACTGCATGGCATCCAGTGTCGGGCATGGCGCGGGTCCGGACGTCCGGACGGCGGACACGGGGCGTTACCGGACGGCCTCCAGGACCTCGCCGCAGCCGAGCGCCTCGGCGATCTCCTCCAGGGCGTCCCCGGGCACCGCGCCCTCGCCGCTGAGGGCGATCAGCTCGTCGGCGGCGAGGCCGAACTCGGTCAGCAGGTGGGCGTCGCCGAGCGGGCCGACCGGGACGCCGCCGGGGCCGTCGCCGTCCTCCTCGTCCTCCTGCTCCTGGGCCTCGGTGCCGTCCTCCAGCTCGGCGACCAGGTCGTCGAGGTCGCCGAACTCGCTCTCGCCGGCCTGGTCCACCAGCTCGTCGGTGAGGACGGCGCCGTAGGAGCTGCGGGCCGCGGCGGCGCCGTCCGACACGAAGATCCGCGGATCCTCCTCGCCGTCCACCCGGACGATGGCGAACCAGGCGTCCTCCTGTTCGATGAAGAGCAGGACGCTGTCGTCGTCCTGGGCCGCCTCACGGGCCAGGTCGGCCAGGTCGGCGAGGGTTTCGACGTCGTCGAGCTCCGTCTCGCTCACATCCCACCCGTCCTCGGTGCGAGCAAGCACTGCAGCGAAGTACGCCACCAGGGACACTCCCCAAGATCTCGGTCTCGGCTGTCGGCGCTCGCGGGCGACGCGGTACTGGCCGCCCCCGCGCCAGAGGCGGTCCGCTGTTCGGACCGTCCCATCGGAATCGTGACAGAAAGCAAGGCTCTGCGGGGGGTGTTCTGCAGCGCGTCTTTGCAGGTCGTGTCGGAAGAGTTGGCCGTCGGACGGTGAACGGACGACCGGGTGGCAGCGGGAGTGTGGAGAAGCCGTGGAGGGCCTGTCAGAAGCGGAAGGTTCGCATCCGCATGGCCTCGCGCATCCGGCGCTCCTTGGTCCGGCGGGGCTGCACCCGCTCGCGCAGTTCGCGGGCCTCGGTCAGCTCGCGCAGGAAGACGGCGCGGCGCCTGCGGCGCTCCGCCTCGGTCTCCGGCCGGTCCGGGGGCGGGCCCGAGAGGGGGCCCGACGGGGCCGCGGCCCCGTCCGCCGAGCCGTCCCCGGGGTTCGGGTTGCTCGTCATAGGACCTGACTTTCCCAGATCGGCCGGATTGATACCACAGGAGCCCGATCCGTCCGGACGTTCTCGGCGGGTCACGGCGCGTGACGGCGGGTGACGTACGACCGTCACCCGCCCGGGGCCGGGCGCGGGGCGCCCTGGCACGGCGTGTCGTACGGGCGTCCGTACCCGGGCTAACCTCGATGCATGCGGATCCACGTCGTCGACCACCCCCTGGTGGCCCACAAGCTCTCCACCCTGCGCGACGAGCGCACCGACTCGCCGACCTTCCGTCGCCTGACCGACGAGCTGGTGACCCTCCTCGCCTACGAGGCCACCCGGGACGTCCGCACCGACGAGGTGGAGATCACCACCCCGGTGGCCGTGACCACCGGCACCCGGCTGTCCTACCCGCGCCCGCTGGTGGTGCCGATCCTGCGGGCCGGCCTCGGCATGCTGGACGGCATGACCCGGCTGCTGCCGACCGCCGAGGTCGGCTTCCTGGGCATGGTGCGCAACGAGGAGACCCTGGAGGCCTCCACCTACGCCACCCGGATGCCGGACGACCTCTCCGGCCGCCAGGTGTACGTGCTCGACCCGATGCTGGCCACCGGCGGCACGCTGGTCGCGGCGATCCGGATGCTGATCGAGCGCGGCGCCACCGACGTCACCGCCGTCGTGCTGCTGGCCTCGCCGGAGGGCGTCGCGGTGATGGAGCGCGAGCTGGCCGGCCTGCCGGTCACCGTGGTCACCGCGGCCGTTGACGAGCGGCTGAACGAGAACGGCTACATCGTCCCGGGCCTCGGCGACGCCGGCGACCGGCTGTACGGCACGGCGGGCTGAGTCCCTGCGGCCCACCCGAACGAAGACGAAGCCCCCCGGCACCGCGCCGGGGGGCTTCGCTTCGTCCTGCGGGGTCCGGTGGTCAGCAGCTGCCGGTGGTGCTCGGGGCCGGGACCGGCTTGGTGGCCAGGGCCAGCGCGGCGGCGGCCTGGGTCTCGTCCAGCAGCGCGTTGTAGCTGTCGCCGATGACGAAGTCCACGGTGGTGTCGGTCCGGGCGTCGGCGGTGCTGGTCGCGCCCGCGATCACCGAGCCGACCAGGGTGGACGCCCCGGCGCCGGCCGCTCCGGCGATCACCTGGGCGGTGCCGGGCACCTTCTTGTCGAGCTCCGCGGGGGCGTTGCCGACCTTGCCGATGGTGAAGCCGCGCTTCTTCAGCTCCTCGGCGGTGCGGGCGGCCAGGCCGGCCTTGGCGGTGGCGTTGTAGACGTTCACGGTGACCGCCGCCGGCTGCGGGACGGCCTTCGGGTCGATCGGCGCGGTGGCCGAGCCCGGCGCGGTCGGCGCCGCCTCGGTCGGGGCGGCCAGCGGCTTGCCGGACGGGGTGGCGCAGGCCTGGGCGGAGGCGCTCTTGCCCTTGCCGCTGAAGATGTCCCAGAGCTGGACGCCGCCGAGGCCGATCAGGGCCAGTGCGAGCACCGCGCCGATCAGTGCGAGCACCCTGCGGCTGCGCTTCGGCGGGCGGCCCAGCCTCGGGTAGGAGTTGCCGGTGATCCGGTACTGCTTCCCCTTCAGGCCTTGGGGAGTCAACATGCTCACGGTTTGTCTCCCCCTCGTGCCGGGGCGGGGATCGGGTGACGGTGGGCCGGGCGCGGTGCCCGCGAAAGCGGTGTCACGCGAACGCGGTCGCGGCCGTAGTCAGCAGATTAGTGCCGTACAGCGGTGAAGGTACTAAACGATCATCATCAGGAGTACGCCGGTACCCGAATGGCGGCACCGCGACCGCACCCGGGTACGAACGGAACCGCCCTCCGGGATCAGCCGGAGAGCGGTCCGAACGCGTACGGGGCCGGGTCGGCCGGCCCCCGGTCATTCCATTTCGAGGACGCGGGCGTGCAGCACCTGGCGCTGCTGGAGCGCGGCGCGGACCGCGCGGTGCAGTCCGTCCTCCAGGTACAGGTCACCGTGCCACTTCACGACGTGCGCGAAGAGGTCCCCGTAGAAGGTGGAGTCCTCCGCCAGGAGGGTTTCCAGATCCAGTTGTCCCTTGGTGGTCACCAGCTGGTCCAGTCGCACCGGGCGCGGGGCGACGTCCGCCCACTGGCGGGTGCTGGTACGGCCGTGATCCGGGTACGGCCGCCCATTGCCGATGCGCTTGAAGATCACACGGAAAGCCTACCGTTTGGGCGGCGGATGGCGCAGCAGCCGCGACGCCGCCACGCGCACCGGTACCGGCTGCGGGCGGGGGATTGCGGCTGTTTCATGGGAAATGTCGTGTAGGTCCCGCGTGGCCGCTGCCCTTTCGTCCGGTCCGCCGTACCGCTGTGGAGGGTGACCGATGTCCGCTGCCGTTCCGACCGCCGTCCGGGAGATCGCCGACGGGTACGCCTTCGCCGGTCCCGCGCTGGACCTCGGCGCGGTGCTGCTGGACGGCACCGCGTACGCCGAAGCCCCGGTGCGGGTGCCGCTCGGGGTGCTCAACCGGCACGGGCTGGTGGCGGGCGCCACCGGCACCGGCAAGACCAAGACCCTCCAGCTGATCGCCGAACAGCTGTCCGCCCAGGGCGTGCCGGTGTTCCTCGCCGACATCAAGGGCGACGTCTCCGGGGTGGCCGCGCCCGGTGAGCCGGGCGAGCGGACCGCCGCCCGGGCCGCCGAGGTCGGCCAGGACTGGACGGCCCGGGGTTGCCCCGCCGAGTTCTACGCGCTCGGCGGCCAGGGCACCGGCATTCCGCTGCGGGCGACGGTCACCAGCTTCGGGCCGCTGCTGCTGGCCAAGGTGCTGGACCTGAACGAGACCCAGGAGTCCTCGCTCGGCCTGGTCTTCCACTACGCCGACCGCAACGGCCTGGAGCTGTACGACCTCAAGGACCTCACGGCGGTCATCACCTTCCTCGCCTCGCCCGAGGGCAAGGAGGAGCTGAAGGGCATCGGCGGGATCTCCGCCGCCACCGCCGGGGTGATCCTGCGCTCGCTGACCCTGCTGGAGAACGAGGGCGCCGGGGCGTTCTTCGGCGAACCGGAGTTCGACACCGCCGAGCTGCTGCGGCGGGCCGAGGACGGCCGGGGGGTGGTCTCGGTGCTGGAGCTGCCCGCGGTGCAGGACCGGCCGAGGCTCTTCTCGACCTTCCTGATGTGGCTGCTCGCCGACCTCTACCAGGAGCTGCCCGAGGTCGGCGACCTCGACCGGCCGAAGCTGGTCTTCTTCTTCGACGAGGCGCACCTGCTGTTCAAGGGCGCCTCCAAGGCCTTCCTGGAGGCGATCACCCAGACCGTGCGGCTGATCCGTTCCAAGGGAGTGGGAATCTTCTTCGTCACCCAGACGGCGAAGGACGTGCCCGGGGACGTGCTGGCGCAGCTGGGCAACCGGGTGCAGCACGCGCTGCGGGCGTTCACCCCGGACGACGCCAAGGCGCTCAAGGCGACCGTCTCGACCTTCCCGAAGTCGGCCGCGTACGACCTGGCGGAGCTGCTGACCTCGCTGGGGACGGGCGAGGCGGTGGTCACGGTGCTGTCCGAGAAGGGCGCGCCGACGCCGGTCGCGGCGACCAGGCTGCGGGCGCCGCAGTCGCTGATGGGGCCGCTGGAGCCGGGGGCGCTGCGCGCGGCGGTGGACGGGTCGGCGCTGCTGGGGCGGTACCGGGACGCGATCGACCGGGAGTCGGCGTACGAGAAGCTGGCGGCGCGGGCGGCCCGGCCGCAGGCGGAGCCGGTGCCGGCGGGGGAGCGGGAGCCCGCGCGGGAGCCGGCCGGGGAACGGGAGCCCGCTCGGGAGCCCGGGGCGCGGCGGGAGAAGGCGGACGCCGGGCTGCTCGGCTCGCTGCTGGCCAACCCGGCGCTGAAGTCCTTCGCCCGGTCCGCCGGGACGCAGCTCGGCAGGGAGATCTCCCGGAGCCTGTTCGGCACGTCCCGGCGGCGCCGGTGAGGGACCGTCGCCCCCGGTGTCAGCGCAGCGCGGCGCCGATCCGGTCGAGGGAGGAGAGGCGCATCAGGCCGTAGTTGTAGAACTCGACCTCCGGCACGCCCAGTGCGCGCAGGACGGCGATCTTCTCCGCGAGGTTCGCCGGGCCGTCGCAGTCCGAGGCCATCGGGCGCAGGATGACCGCCATGTCCTGCGGGCGCACCCCGTGCAGGGCGAAGGCGGCGACCTTCTCGCGCACCGCCTCCGGGGTGCGCGCGTAGCCGAGCGTCTCGATCTGGTGGGCGGCCTTCGCCAGCCCCGGCAGGTCGATCCCGGACAGCCAGCCGGTGCCCGGCCCGCCGCCGTCCATGAAGGTCAGTCGCATGCCGTGCCGCGCCGCCTCCTCGGCGACCTCGGCGGCCAGCGAGGTCACCGTCGCCGCCGAGGCGTCCACGTAGGCGGCGACGGCGCCGTCCGCCAGCTCGTCCAGCGCGGCCGGCTCGGCGGCGGCCGACTCGTCGGCCAGCCGGCGGCGCAGCTCGGTGCGGACCGCCGCGGCCACCTCGTCGGCCGGCACGCCCGCGCGGACGGCCGCCGTCCGGCAGTGCGCGCAGAAGCAGAGGCCGAGCAGCGCCTCGGCGGCCGGGCCCAGCTCCTCGAAGTAGCGCTCGTGGTGGTAGCCGTGGCGCAGGCCGTGGAAGTGCAGCGACTCGGCCCGGATCGCGTCCACGCCGTACCGGGCCAGCTCCGCCACCAGGGTGCGGGCGTACTCGCGGACCTCCGGGTGGGCCGGGCACAGCTCGGTGAGGTGGCGGTCGCCGAAGGCGTTGGCGGGCGCGCAGTCCGGGTGCTCGAAGCCGAGCCGGTCGTTGTGGCAGAACACCGTCCAGGCGTGCAGCTTCAGCCCGCGCCGGCGGGCCTCCTCGGCGGCCTCGGCGAAGGGGTCGCGCTCGCCGATCGCGGTGGACGGCACGGGCCGCAGCCGCCGGCCGGACCAGCGGGCCGGGTCGGGGCGGAAGTAGGCGGCGCCCGGCTCCAGGTAGCGGATCACCCGGTGCGGGTTGTGCGGGAAGACGTCCCGGGCCTCGTGGTAGACCGAGGCGAGGGTGACGCCGCCGACCCCGGCCCGGTCGGTGAGGTTGCCGAAGAACGTGTCGGCGCCCTCGTCGAGGAGGTCGGTGGCGAAAGCGAGGACGGACGACTCCACGGTGCGGCTCCGGAGCAGGGGGCAGGTGCCTGCTCACGCTAACCGCCGTGGTGGGAATGGTCTATACCTGGCCGGGGTGGCGCGCTCAGATGCCCAGGTCGTCGAGTTCCTTGAGCAACGCGGAGCCCGGGCCGGCCGGGTTGGAGGCGGTCTTCGGGCCGCTCTTCGGGCCGCTCTTCGAGGTCCGCTCGCCCCGGTCGCGCAGCAGCCAGGCGCCGGCCAGGCCGCCGATCAGCCCGCCCAGGTGGCCGAGCCAGCTGACGCCCTGGGCGCTCGGCAGCACGCCCAGCAGCAGGTACGAGTACATCGCCGCGACGGCCACGCCGATCACCGTGTCCACCAGGTTGCGGTCGAAGATCCCGCGCAGCACCACGTAGCCGAAGTACCCGTAGACCACCCCGCTGGCACCCGCCGTGACGGTTTCGGGCCGCTCGAAGAACCAGATCGTCAAGCCGCTGGCCACCACGATCAGCACCGTCGCCAGCAGGAACCGCTTCATGCCCCGGTACGCGGCGAGGAAGCCGAAGGCGAACAGCGGCCAGGAGTTGGCCTCGATGTGCTCCCAGCCGAAGTGCAGCAGCGGCATGGTGAGGATGTCCGGCAGCTCGTCCAGCCGCCCGGAGTTCACCCCGTACTCGTACGAGAGCCGGTAGTCGTCGAGCCAGTTCGCCACCTGCACCGCCCAGATGACGGCCAGTGCGCCGAGCATCGTGAACAGCGCGGCGCGGGAGTCACGGAGCAACCGGGCGAATCGCGGGGACATAACCCGACTGTAGGGCCGGGGTGGGTGGTTGGTCACCCCACTAAGGTGAATCCTGCGCATCCCGTCCGACGGCCCGCACCCGGGTCCGGGCGGCCCTTATCCCACCATGCCGAGAGGTGACCCTCCATGAGTGTGCGTCCGCCGCTGCCGTACGAGTTCCTGCCGCAGGTGCCGTCCTTCCCGCTGACCAGCGAGGACATCACCGAGGGCGGGACGCTGGCCAAGGAGTTCAGCTACGGCGGGGACAACCTCTCGCCGCAGCTGGCCTGGTCCGGCCTGCCGGAGGGCACCCGCTCGATCGCCGTCACCTGCTACGACCCGGACGCCCCGACCGGCTCCGGCTGGTGGCACTGGCTCGCCCTCAACCTGCCCGCCGACACGACCGGGCTGGCGCGCGGCGCCGGCGCGTCCGACGCCGACCTGCCGGGCGAGCACTCCTTCCACGCCCGCAACGACTTCCCGGGCAACAAGTACGACGGCGCCGCCCCGCCGCCCGGCCCGGCCCACCGCTACGCCTTCGCCGTCCACGCCCTCGACGTGGACACCCTGGACGTCCCCGCCGACGCCCCGCCGGCCCAGGTCGGCTTCAACATCACCTTCCACACCCTGGCCCGCGCCGTCATCACCGCCGAGTTCGGCGCCTGACCCGCCGCCCGGAGCCCTGACGCCGCCGTCCGTGACCGCACGGGCGGTGGCGTCGTCTTGTCGGCCGGGCACTCGGGCCGGATGCTCGGGCCGGGAGCTCAAGCCGGGCCGGCGGCGTGGGTGGCGCGGGTGGCGAGGGCGCGCAGGCGGGTGCGCATCTCGGGGGGTGAGTGGACCTCGAACTCGCAGCCGAGCATCAGGAGGCGGACGGCCAGCCAGTCCGGGGCGTCGTTGCGGGAGCGGAAGCGGCAGCTGTGCTCGTCGATCGGCTCGATCTCGTCGGCCTCGCCGTAGCCGCCCATGCGGTGGCGGGCCTCGTCGGCGGGCAGTTGGAGGGTGGCGTCCAGGGTCGGGGTGGGGGACTGGCGGCGGAGCTTGCTCGCGACGTACGCGGCGGCGTCCTCGGCGGGCAGCGGGCGCGGGGTGAAGCGGGCGCCGGTGGCGAAGGGTTCGCCGATCCGGTCCACCCGGAAGAGCCGCCAGTCGTCCCGGTCGAGGTCGAAGCCGACCAGGTACCAGCGGCGGCCGGCCGAGACCAGGCGGTCCGGCTCGACCTGGCGCCGGGTCCGGGCGCCGTCGCCGGCGCGGTAGGCGAAGCGCAGGCGCTCGCGGTTGGCGACCGCGCCCGCCAGCACGGTGAGGTCCTCCGGGTCGACGGTCGGACCGTCGCCGCCGAGCAGCGGCAGGGTGGCCCGGTCGAGGGTGGCGACCCGGTGGCGGAGCCGGGTGGGCAGCACCTGGAGCAGCTTGCCGAGGGCGCGCACCGAGGCCTCCTCGATGCCGACCACGGCGTGCCCGGCCGCCGCCCGCAGGCCGACCGCGATGGCCACGGCCTCCTCGTCGTCGAGCAGCAGCGGCGGCATCGCGGTGCCCGCGACCAGCCGGTAGCCGCCGACCGGTCCCATGGTGGCCTCGACCGGGTAGCCGAGGTCGCGGAGCCGGTCGATGTCGCGGCGGATGGTGCGCGGGCTGACCTGGAGCCGGTCGGCGAGCTCGCTGCCGGGCCACTCGCGCGGGGTCTGGAGGAGGGAGAGCAGGCTGAGGAGTCGTGCCGGGGTGTCCGTCATGGGATCCAGGGTGCCGGAAGTAGCGGTCAGGATCTGACCTAGATGCCCGTTAGTTTCGTCGACGTGCTGAAGAGGAACGGCGACGAGGAGCGTGTGGTGGGCAAGGGCAAGGTGGCGGATCCGGCGGCGGACGCGGCGGCGGACCGGCGGAGGTGGATCGCGCTGGCGATCGTGATGACGGCCTCGTTCATGGACCTGGTGGACGTCACGATCGTGAACATCGCGATCCCGAGCATCCAGGAGTCCACGGGCGCGTCGTTCTCCGCCGTGCAGTGGGTGACCGGCGGCTATGCGCTGGCCTTCGCGATCGGATTGATCACCGGCGGTCGGTTGGGCGACATCTACGGTCGCAAGCGACTGTTCCTGATCGGAATGGCCGGTTTCACGCTCGCTTCGGCACTGTGCGGTTTCGCGAGCGGTTCCGAGATGCTCGTCGCGATGCGGATCCTGCAGGGCGGGACGGCGGCGCTGATGGTGCCGCAGGTGCTGTCGATCGTCCACGCGACCTTCCCGGCGGAGGAGCGCGGCAAGGTGTTCGGCCTGTTCGGCGCGGTGGTCGGACTCGGCGCGGTCAGCGGCCCGCTGATCGGCGCGGTACTGACGGAGTGGGACGTGTTCGGCCTCGGCTGGCGCCCGATCTTCCTGATCAACCTGCCGGTCGGCATCGCCGGCCTGCTGCTCGGCCGGGTCTTCATCGGCGAGTCGAAGGCCGAGCGGGCCCTGAAGCTCGACCTGCTCGGTGTGCTGCTGGCCAGCGCCGGACTGCTGATGCTGATCTACCCGCTGACCCACGGCCGGGAGGCCGGCTGGCCGCTCTGGGGCCACCTGGTGATGGCCGGTAGCCTGCCCGTGTTCGCGCTGTTCGTCGTCTACGAGCGGATGAAGACGCGGCGGGACGGCTCGCCGCTGGTGGAGCTGTCGCTGTTCCGCGTGAAGTCCTTCGCGGCCGGCATCGGCGTCCAGCTGACCTTCGGCGTCGTCACCGGGATCTTCTTCCTGGTCTGGACCCTCTACATGCAGCTGGGCCTCGACTGGAGCCCGCTGAAGGCCGGCGCGACCGGCATCCCGTTCTCGCTCGCCTGCTCGACGGCGGCCGGCGTCTCCGTGCAGCAGCTCGTCCCCCGGTTCGGGCGCAAGGTGCTCCAGGCGGGCGCGCTGGTGATGGCGTCCGGCGTGCTGGTCTACATCGCGGAGGCGCACCGGTACGGTACCGGCATCGCGCCCTGGCAGATGGCGCTGCCGCTGGTGCTGATGGGCGCCGGGATGGGCCTGATCGTCGCGCCGATCACGAACGCGGTGCTGGCGGAGGTGCCGCGGGAGCACGCCGGCTCGGCGTCCGGCCTGATCAACACGGTGAACCAGGTGGGTCTGGCGCTCGGCCTGGGCCTGGTGTCGGTGGCGTTCTTCGGCGCGGTGCCGACCGGGACGGTGGCCGGCGAGCCGTTCGTCGGAGCGTTCCAGCACGCGATGTGGTGGGTGCTCGGGGTGCTGACGGTGGTGTTCCTGCTGATGTTCGCGCTGCCCGGGCGGCGGAGCGCGGCGGGTACCGGTCCGGCGGCGGTGGCGGATCCGGAGCAGGAGCAGGAGGAGGAGCAGGAGCTGGTCCTGGTGTAGCCGCCCGGATCGTACGGAGGCCCCGGTCGCGCGGTGTGTGCGCGGCCGGGGCCTCTCGTGTGCGCACCGGGGGAGTCTTCAGGCGTCGGCGCGCCGGTAGCTGCTGCCGTCCTTGGCGCGGGTGAGGAGCCGCCCCTCGACGAGGTAGCGGCGCAGGGCCGGGAAGTCGTCATGGACCGTCCGCAGCACGTCGTTGACCTCGCGCTCGGTGTAGGAGCGGTCCGGCTCGAAGAGCGTCCGGGCGAGGTGGTCGAGCAGCTGCTCGCGGCGGGCGGCACGGCGGGGTACGGCGATCAGCCGGCCGTCGGGGGCGAACAGCGCGGACACGGCGGGGGCGACGGCGGCATCGGTCATGCTCCGAGCGTCGCGCGCGGGGCGGCGGCGGGCAACGGGTTTTCGGCGCCCGACGGTGGTGTCAGACCCGGGCCTTGGCCTTCGCCTGGGCCTCCTTCGCGGCCTTCTCCTCCTTGGCGGCGCGCTTCACCTCCTGCTTGGTGGCGCGCACCTGCTCCAGCGAATCCGGCCCGGTGATGTCCGCGACCGAACGGAACGCCCCCTCCTCGCCGTACACCCCGGCCGCCTCCCGCCAGCCCTCCGGCCGCACGCCGTACTGCTTGCCGAGCAGCGCGAGGAAGATCTGCGACTTCTGCTTCCCGAACCCCGGAAGGGCGTTGAGCCGGCTGAGCAGTTCGCGCCCGGTCGCCACGTCCTTCCACAGAGCGCCGGCGTCCCCGTCGTACTGCGCCACCAGGAACTGGCAGAGCTGCTGCACCCGCTTTGCCATCGCCGCCGGATACCGGTGCACGGCCGGTTTCTCGCACAACAGCGCGACGAACTCCTCCGGGTTGTAGGTGGCGATCTCGTGCGCGTCGAGGTCCTCGTGCCCCAGCCGCTGCGCGATCGTGAGCGGCCCGGTGAACGCCCACTCCATCGGCACCTGCTGGTCCAGCAGCATCCCGACGAGCGCGGCGAGCGGGCTCCGGCCGAGCAGTTCGTCGGCCTGGGGCTGCTGCGCGAGCCGCACGGTGACGTTCATCGGATGGCCTCCTCGGAGCGTGGACTCGGGTCGCGCCCAGTCTGCTGGACGGGGGGTGAGGCGACCGCGTCAACACGCCATGACCGGCTGATTCCTTGGAACCAGGCGGTGGTTCGTCGGCGGAACTATCCGGCCCGGAAACACTGGCGGTGGAAAGGCGGGTGGTGAACGGGTGAGTCGAACCGCACTCGATCTGGACGACGGGCTGCTCGCGCAAGCAGCCCGGGTGCTGGGAACGGCGACCCCGGCCGAGACGGTGGAGAAGGCCCTGCGCGAGGTGCTGGCCGCGCGGAGGCAGCCGGCGGCGTCGGCTACTCCAGGCCGAGGGTCATGTGGGGGTAGCCGAGGTGGATCCGGTCGCCGAGCTTGATGTCCAGGGCGGCGATGAACGCCTCCAGGTGGGAGGTGGCCTGGTCGACCGTGTCGGCGTCGCCCTTGAACTCGAACTCGACGAAGTCGCCGAGGCCGGCCACGCTGTCGAAGGCGACGGCGATCCCGTCGACGTGCCACTCCTCGCGGGTCTTGTCGACGACGGTCAGCTCCGCGAAGTCGAGCGAGCCGAGCAGCCGCCTGACCGCCTCGGCGTCGCCGATGCCGCTCTCGTACTCGTCGCAGTGCGTCTTGACCGGCGACGCGATGGGATGGAACCGCTTGAAGTTGACCGACGCCCCCGCCCCGTCCTCGACCCGCACGCGCAGCCACTCGGAGACGACGTCGTTGTCGAGGAAGTCCCGGTGCGGCGCGTTGTAGTACGTGTCGACCTGCCGCGCCGGCCGGCCCGGCGTCGCGCCGAGGGCGGTGAGCTGAGCCTTCAACTCGGCGGAGGGGCTGAGGAGTCGGAACTTCTGCTCGACCTCGATGTACTGCACGGCGCTCAGGCCCCTTGTCTGTTGTGCGGACGGTGCAGACCAGCGGTCAACCCCATTGTGGAACAGGGGTGTCGGGGGAGTCGAGCCACGACGTCCGGCCGGTCGGTTTGATCGTCGGGCCGAAGCGCTCCTGACCGGGACGCCCTCGCTCGTCCCACCAGCGGTAGGAGGCCTCCGCCTGCTTCCAGCGCCGCGCGGCCCGGTCGGTCCGCAATCCGAGCCGTGACCTGGTCCTACGCGAGCTGACGGTCCGTCATCATCTAAGGGAAGTTGTCTGCCGTCACGGTGGGACCGGCGCTCCGGCGTCCGGACCCACCCGCCGTGCCACCCCACCGGAGCGCAACCAGCATGATCCGCGCCATCTTTGACAATCAGACCGGGCTGTTATGGGCGGTCCTCGTCACTCTGACAGTCTCCGCCGCCCTTGCTGCGGTCATCGCCAGGCGGCGTTCCGCCCCGGTCCTGCTGTCCGCGCTTGCTGGGGCGTGCACCGCCCTCGTTCTCGTCGCCACGCTCTACCCCATCCGCCCCGGTGCACCGGCGCCCCTGATATGCACGGTCCAACGCGACCTCATCGCAGCGATGTCGACCACCCAGGGGCTCATGAACGTAGCCCTCTTCGTCCCGGCGGCCTTCTTCGCGACCCTCCTCGTGCGGCGCCCCGTCGGCGCCGGGGTCGCCCTGATCCTGCTCTCCGCTGCCGTCGAAGCGATCCAGGCCGTCACACCCGGCGTCGGCCGTAGCTGCGACACCGCCGACCTGTGGGACAACGGCCTCGGGGTAGCGGCCGGTTGCGGCCTGGCGTTCCTCTTGATCCGCGGGCGGAGCGGCATGCCACTGGTCACCGCCAAGCGGGACCTGGCGCGTGGATCACTCGCCCTCGGCGGAGGGACCGCCGTCATCGTGGCCGCCACCGTGCCGTTCGTGACCGTCGTCCCCGCCGATGCCACGGAGAACACCCGGGCCGGGGCGGCCCAGCGGGCCGCGGCGGCCAAGGCGTTCCAGGACTTCTTCGGCCCGGGTGCCGAAGTCACCTCCGTCCAGTACGTCCGCGGCTCCTTCGAACAGCCCGGTACCGTCAGCGTCACCGGCGCAGCGGGCAGTCTCACCCTGGCCTGGCCCGGCGGCGAGCCGGTCTCCGGGCTCGTCGGGCCACTTCCCGGCCAAGCCCCGGGGGAGATCACTGATGACGCAGCGGCCTTCTCGGCGACCCGGTTCGCGCAAACCCACTTTCCCTGGGCGCTCACGGGTGGCTACACCCGCATCGACCCCCAGCCGCACTCAGGTGGGGCCAGGACGGTTCAGTGGCGCTCCCGCATCGACGGTGTCCTCATGCCGATGCGCCTCGACCTGCTCGTCACAGGGAACGGGCAGGTCAGTTCGTTCTCTGCCCGGCATGTCGAACCCCCGGCCCTTCCCAGGACAACCGTGGTCGAGGAGACCGCGCGCAACACCGCGACCGCGGTGAATCCCGGGTTCGTCGTGACCAGCGCAGAACTGCTTGCCCAAGCCGACCGCAGCGGCACGTGGCATCCGTGCTGGGTGATCCGCATGGAGAGGCCGGCGGGCCAGCAGCAGGCCGGGCTCCTCGTCACCCTCGTCGATGCTGTCACCGGTGCCGTTGTCACGACCTAGACGAGTGGTTGGGAGTGTCAGTGGTCGAAGTCGCCGGTGCGGAGGGCGGTGAGGAAGGAGGCCCAGGCGGCGGGGGTGAAGGTGAGGGTGGGGCCGTGGGGGTCCTTGCTGTCACGGACGGGGACGGCGTGGGGGGAGCCTTGGGCCACCTCGACGCACTCGCCGCCGTTGCCGCCGGAGTAGCTGCTCTTGCGCCACGGGGAGAGGGCTGTGCTCTGGGGCATCGGATCAGTCCTCACGGGAGTGGAGCGAGTGGGAGAACCACGCCTCGGATGCGGCGTAGGGCGGTGGTGACCTCGGGCCCGAAGACGGCTGGGGCGCCAGGGGATTCGGCTCTGTGAAGCATGGCATGGAGGACGTCGGCGAAGGGGTGGATCCGTAAGGAGTCGAGGACCTCGGAGGCTTCGGCGAGGTCGCCGGACTCGGACTGGAGCAGCCAGTCGCGGAGCATCGAACGGCAGCGGACGTAGGCACGGGCACGGCCCTGTTGCAGGATCGGGCGCTGGAGGCCGAAGACCTCGATCGTGGCCTCGCCCTTGGGCGTGCGGGCGGTGTAGGCGCCGGTGACGAGGGTCAGGCTCAGGTGGGTGTTCGGGTCCTCGGTGGTGGGGTCGACGAGGAGGCAGGCTCCCGAACCGTCGCACGGGTACTGGTCGCGCTTCTGGTTGCTGTTGCAGTGGGAGCAGGCGAGGAAGTGGTTGACCCAGGCGAAGGTGTGGGTCGGGTCGTGGGCTATCGGCGTGAAGTGGTCGATGTCCGTGCCCTGGTTGTCGCCGCAGTACATGCAGCGGGAGAGGCCGGCCGCCATGGCTTCGAGTAAGGACTTCAGGTCGCGGCGGACGGTCCGAGCCCGCTTCCACCGCTCGCGGGCCAGGTCCGTGTTGGCCGGTGCCGCCAGGATCGGGCTGGACGCCCGGGTGAGGCGGGACTGGAACCTGTTGTCGATCGGTAAGCGCTGGAGTGGGATCACTTGCCGCCACCGCTGAGGCGCGCGGCCACTTCGTCGACCCGGGCGGCGCTGGAACTCGACAGGATCCCGGCGAGCTCGTGGTAGCGGGCGGTCTGGCGCTTGGTGGCAGTACCCGCGAACACGGCCTCTTCGAGTGCGATCAGCTCGTGGCGGAGCTCGTCGGCGGCCGGCGAGTAGGGGGAGTCGAGACCGAAGAGTTCGGACAGTGCCGCGTCGTCGCCGCTGCCGTAGATGATGCGTTGGTAGAGGTCCTGGCCGACGACCTCGGGCGAGCGCTCCTCGCCGGGGCCGGCGAGGCGGATGAGGCCGCCCGGGTCGGCAGCCTGGCAGGCGTACGGGCTGTGGGTGGTCACGATGAACTGGATGTTCGGGAAGTGGGCCTTGAGCCAGCCACCGATCCGCTTCTGCCAGGAGATGTGGAGGTGGGCGTCGATCTCGTCGATCAGCACCACGCCCGGGTTGAGGACGGTCTTCTTGGCGATCTTGGAGCGGCCGACATCCAGCTCGTTGTAGACGCTGTGAAGGCTGTGGACAAGGTTGAGGACGAGCGCGGTGACGCTGCGGTAGCCGGCACTCATCTCGTTGAGAGGAAAGTACCCGTCCCCGTTCACGACCCAAAGGCCTCGGGAGTCCACTCGGGAGACCCGGTACCCGTCAGGGAGAAGCCCGTCGCCGAGCAGGGAGAGGACGGTGTTGAGAAGACCGCTGGCACCGGGGCGCTTCTCCAGGCGCTGGAGATGGAGGTTGAGGAGCCAGGCCATCCCTTCGACCAGAGTCGCCTCCTCATTGAAGAGAGTGGCGACCCTGCGGCTGGCGTGGATTTCCTCGGGAATTCCGGCCGTGGCCGGGCTGAGCGAGATGCTTGACGAGAGGCGGCGGAACGGTCCGTAACCCGCGACGAGGAGCGCCCGGCTGCTCGTAGCGTGGATTGCGATCTCGCCCTCGGAAGAGGCCCAGGGGTTCGGTGTGACAAATCTGGTGGCCTCGGGCCCGATGGCCGCCAGCGCGATACAGCGGAGAATGGAGGTTTTGCCGGAGCCGTTGCGTCCGGCGAGGACGGTCCAACCCGCATGAGTGCCGTCGGGGCGTTCGAAGCTGAGGTCAACATTGCGGGGGCCACGGAATCCGAGGATCTCGGAGATCCTCAGTTGAGTGATGTACATCCCCGGACTCCTTCTTAGGCGTCGAAGTCGCCGGTGCGGACAGCGGTGACGAAGGAAGCCCAGGCAGTGGAGGTGAAGGTGAGGGACGGACCATGGGGATCCTTGCTGTCACGGACGGGGACGGTGCGGGGGTAGCCGGGGGCCACCTCGATGCAGCCGCCGCCGTTCCCCTCGGAGTAGCTGCTCTTGTACCAGCGTGCGGTCGACAGATCGATGGCCTCGGACATGGTTCGACAGTCCTCTCATGATGCGGCTGATCAGGTCGACCGACTCCGACACCGACAAGGCCGCGGCTCTGGCCCGATCATAGACAGCGTCCCAGAGGTCCACCTCGACCTCTTCGTCGATGAAGTGGCCACGGTTGATGCTCTCCGAGTAGACGCGTCGGCGGCCGTCGATTGTGTCAAGCATCATCATTTCCTGCATGCGGATCACCTCCGTCGCGGAGAAGGGCAGAACCTGCACGGTGACGTGCGGGAGCTGCATGACGGTGAGCAGATGCTGGAGTTGGCCGAACATGACCGCGGGGCCGCCGACGGTCCTCTCCAGGGTTGCTTGCTCCTGGATGACCAGGACGCGGGGCGGGGCTGTGGACCAGATCACGCGCTTCTGCCGTTCCACTCGGCGCTGAACCATGGTGTCGATCTCATCCGGAGTGCGATTCGGCACCTGTGCGGTGAACAGGGTGCGCATGTAGTCCTCGGTCTGGAACAGACCTGAGATGCGTCCGGCTTGCAGCTCGCGGACAATCCTGGCCTTCAGCTCTGAGCGGGTGAACTCCTCGAACCAGTCGGGATAGTAGTCCCGAATGTAGGGCGCCACGAGCTCGAAGCTGCGGACGAGTTGGCCGCCCGCTCCCACCGCCGTGTCGAACAGCTCGACGTCTCGTCGAACCGGGAAGGCCTTGCCCAGCTCGAACTGGGACACCCGCGTCTGATGCATGTTCACCATCTGGGCCAGCTCTTCCTGGCTCAGACCGGCCGACTTCCTCCAGAACGCCAGCTCATCACCCCACTGCCTGGGGCGGTCTCCGGGCTCGACCTTCCTGCGGGCCATCGTCCCCCACCTCTCCCCGGCGTCAAGAACGCCTGAAGTCTCTTGTGGAATCGCTTGGTTACCCAACGCTCACAGGCCGAGACTCATTTCGCAACCGATTCCGGGAAACCCACCCGCTCTCATTTTCGATAGCGGATGTGGATCGTCAGCGAATGACAGGAGAGCTAATATGACCAGCAATCAGGACGCCCCCTCGATCGTCATCGAACGCAACTTCCCCCCGTGCCGCTGCCCCCGCTGCGGCGACGCCGTCCCCGAGGCCCGCTTCCGCGGCGCCGACCTGCTGCCCGCCGCTCCCGCCGCCGTCCCCCGCCCCGTCGCCCCGGCTCGCCCCTACCGCCCCGCCCAACAGGGCGAGGTCGTGTTCGACGCCCGTACCGCCCGGTGGGGCGTGTTCATGGGCGAGCAGCGCGGCAAGGTGCACCTGCGCCCCCTGAAGGGCGGCGTCGAGTGGGAGGCCGACCCCCGGTGGCTCGTCCGGGCCGGCGGCGCGCAGGGGGAGTGAACGGTCGCGTGAGCATCCTCGGACGGACGGCCGAGCCTGAACAGCCGCCTGTCGCAGCTGTGTTCGAGGAGATCCGGGCCGCGCTCGCGGCCGTCGGCCTCTGGTTTCCCTCGGCCGGCCCGGCCCGCAAGGGGCTTCGGGCGTGAAGCCACACGTCCGGACGGAGGTGTGCGCTGTCCTGCTGATCGTCGCCGCCTCCGTCGGGCTCTCGGCCCTCGCCGCGCTGCTGGTGGATCCCGGGCGGCCCGGCGTGCGTCGGCTGGTGTGGTGGGCGGTGAACTCCGTCGCACTGATGATCGGTATTCCGGCCTGGGAAAGGAGGCGACGAGGAGCGGGGGCCGACCCGGCGAACTCGGTTTGTCCGCAAGGCGAGTAGCCAATTTGTCGGCACGGCGGAAAAGAGGAAACGGGAAACGCCCGCATTCCCCGTTCGGCCCGCCGATGCGCGTGCCACCATTCTTGGCGGAAGCAGGGGAGAGTCCGCTTCCGGTCCCGGGACGACGACAGGTGGCCGGGTGGTTCCCGAGGAGGGGGTTGGCATGCGCATGTCCAGTTCGCCCGCGAGTGAGTTCGGCCCCGAGCTGCGCAGGCGGCGGCTCGCGGCCGGGCTGACGCTCACCCGGCTCGCGGAGCTGCTCAACTACAGCAAGGGTCACCTCAGCAAGATCGAACGCGGGCAGAAGGTCCCGCCGCCCGACCTGGCCCGCCGCTGCGACGCCCAACTGGGCGCCGGCGGTGAGCTGGAGAGACTGGCGCCGCCCGAAGGCCCCGCCGGGCGCGGAACGGGGGCGGGCGACATCGCGGCCGACGAGGAGTCCGTACTCCTGCGGGTCGACCGCGACGGCGTCCGCTGGCCCGGCGGCCTCGGGCGGCGCCAACTGCTCGCCGCGGGTGCGACGTCCGTGCTGGGACTGGGCGTCGCGGGGGCGGCCGGAGCGGGCCGGGCGGTGGCACAGGAGGTGCAGGGGGTGCAAGGGGCCTGGGAGGTGTCCCGGCCGGACGTCTCGCCGACGGAGATCTTCCGCGCCCAGTTCGACCAGATGCGCCTGCTCGGCCAGAGCACCGACCCCGCCCTGCTGCTGCCCATGCTCACCGTGCAGACCCACACCCTGCGCGAACTCGCCCTCCAGGCCGACACGGTGGCCCGCGTCCGGCTGCTCGGCCTCGCCGCGCGGTACGCCGAGTTCGCCGGGTGGATGGCCCAGGAGGCCGGCGACAACCCGTCCGCGCTCTGGTGGACCGCCCGCGCCGTCGAGCTGGCCGAGGGCGGCGACGACCGGGACCTCGGCTCGTACACCCTCGTCCGGCGCGCCCTCGTCACCTTCTACGCGGGCGACGCCGCCGCCACCGTGGGCCTGGTCGACCCCGTCGCCCGGGACGGCCGCCTGCCGCCGCGCATCCGCGGCCTCGCCGCCCAGCGGGAGGCCCAGGGCCACGCCCTGGCCGGCGACCACACCGCCAGCCTGCGCAGCCTCGACCGGGCGCGCGAGCTGTTCGACCGGTCCGCCGCCGACGGGGGTGGCGGCGGACCGGTGCTCGGCACCAGCAACCTCGCCGACCCGGCCGCCATGGTCACCGGCTGGTGCCTGTACGACCTCGGCCGCCCCGCCCAGGCCGCCGAGGTGCTCGACCGCGAGTGCGCCGGGATCCCCGCGCACGCCGTGCGCACCCGCGCCCGGTACGGCCTGCGGCGCGCCCTCGCCCACGCGGCGGCCGGCGAGGCCGCGCACGCGTGCGCGATCGCCGCCGAACTGCTGCCGCTGGTGACCGGGTTGCGGTCGGCGACGATCGCTACCGACGTCGCCCGGCTGGACCGCGAGCTCTCCCGCTTCCGGGCCGACCCGGCCGTCCGGGACCTCCAGCCGGCGCTCGCCGCCGCACTCCACCCCAGGTCCTGAGGGCCCCACCGTCGCGCTTCCCCGGCGCCGACCCGACCCGGCCACCCCGGCCGACCCGGCCGTTCACCGGCATCCCCTTCACCGGAGAGGTGTTTCCGCCATGCCCGACATCTTCGTGAACTACCGCAGCAGCGACGAGGACACCGGCGCCGCCATGATCGAACGCGAGCTCTCCCGGCGGTTCGGCAGCGAGCGGGTGTTCCGCGCCAGCAAGTCGATCAAGATCGGCCGCCGCTTCCCGCAGGAACTCCTCACCGCCGTGCGCCGCAGCAGCGTGCTGATCGCCGTCATCGGCGACCGCTGGGCCGACGCCCGCACCGCCGACGGCTCCCGGGCGCTCGACGACCCCGAGGACTGGACCCGGCGGGAGATCGTCGAGGCCTTCGAGAGCGGCGCCCTCGTCGTCCCCGTGCTGATCGGCCGGGCCACCCGGCTCAACCGGCACGAGCTGCCGCCGGAGCTGGCCGAGCTGGCCGACTGCCAGTACCGCCGGCTGGACACCCGCAACGCGGACGGCGACCTCGCCCGGATCGGCGACGACCTCGCCGAGGCGGTGCCCCGGCTCGCCGAGGCGCAGCGGGAGATCGCGCGCAGCGCGGACGCCGGCGGCGAGGTGCGCAACCGGGTCGGCCGGGTGGACGGCAGCGTCGTCCAGGCCCGGGACTACACGCACCGCCAGAGCGGCGGCATCGGCAACGTCGGAGGGGACGTGGGGACGTTCATCAACAACGCCAGTGGTCCGGTGCACACCGGGGACGGGCCGCAGCACAACGACCTGCGCAGCGGCGGCGTGCACTTCAACGGCGACGGCGGCAGCTTCGGCGGCAACTACGTCGAGCGGGGGACGGCGCAGCAGTGGTCCGACGGCCGCCGGGCGGAGCGCGAGGACCGGGACCGGTGACGGACGGCGGTACCCGGATCGACGAGGCGCGCGGGCCCACTCACACCGGGCCGGGCCCGCAGTACAACGTCTTCGGGGGAGACTTCCGGCCTCCCCGACCAAGGGTGGCCCCGTCCCGGGTGGCGCTCGAACACCGTCTCTGGCTGCAGGGGAGGTTCGTCCCGCCCCACGGATTCGGCGAGGCGCGGAACCGGCTCGCCAAGCCCGGCACCACCGTGCTGCTCGCCGGTCCGCCCGGTAGCGGACGGCGGACGGCGGCGGTGATGCTGCTGCACGATCCGGACGACCCGACGACCTCGTTCGTGGAACTGTCGTTCTCCCCGGAGAACGAGGACAGCACGCCCCCGGAGGCCGGCGACCGGTTGCTGCTGGATCTCTCCGGCATCGCCGAGGAGGACTACGAGGCGGCTCAGCAGCAGTTGTACGGCTACTGGGGCAGGGTCGAGCAGGCCGGAGCCCGCATGGTCGCGGTCCTCCCTTCCGCCGACCAGGAGTTGTTGCTCCCCGCCCTCCGGCAGCTGGTGATCGCGATCGGACGGCCGAGGGAACTGGCGGTGCTCCGCCGGCACCTCGAGGGCAAGAAGGTCCGACTGGCGTCCGACGACCTGGAGGGCGAGGAACTCGTCGCCACGCTGCGCCGGTTCGCGATGCGGGACGTGCAGCGCTTCGCCGATGTGGTGGCCCGGGCGAGGGCGGCCGACCCGGCCGGGCCGGCCGCCGAATGGATCCGGCAGGCGCTTGGCGCGCTGAGCGACCGTTCCGGGGAGGTGGCCGTGAAGGTCGCAGGCCTCTCCTCGGGGCAGCAGCGCGCGCTGCTGCTGACGGCGGCCATGCTGGCCGGGGCGCCCGCGGACGCGGTCTTCCACCACACGGAGCGGCTGCTCGGCCTGGTCGAGCACACACCCGACGAGCGGCCGCTGTTGGAGCGGTCCGATCTGGCCGAACGGCTGAAGAGCCTGCCCCTGGAGATGGACGCGCGTGGCCGGATCCGCTTCGCCTCGCTGGCGTACGACGGGGCCGTGCGCACGCACTTCTGGACCTACCTGCCCTGGCTGAGGGAGCGGCTGCGCCAGTGGGTGGCGGACCTCGTGGAGGAGCCGCACCCCGCACTCGTGGTGCAGGACCGGCGGCGGCTGGTCGAGCGCTTCACGGAGCAGAGCCTGCGGGCCGCCGACTGGAAGGTGCTGCACGTCCTCGCGGGTGAGTGGGCCGCCGAGCCCCAGCGCTCGGAGGAGGCCTTGGCCGTGCTGCGGCTCGGTCTCGACCACGACCGGTACGGCGCCGGGTTCCGCTCCAAGATCTACGAGTGGGCGATCGGCCAGCCCTCTCCGGCCCTCGCCCGGGTGCTGGCCCGGGCCTGTGGCGAGGTCATGGCCCGTACGCATCCGGACCAGGCCCTCGTCCGGCTGCATCACCTCGCGCGCCGGACCGGCGCGAAGGGCCCGGCGGAGGTGCGCGAGACGCTCTACGAACTCGTGCGGCAGGACCGGCGGTTGTACCTGAAGCTGCTGTCCCGCTTCTGGGACGGGCTGGCGGCCAGGGGGGAGACGTCGGCGGACATCCGGCTCTTCCTGGAACTGGTGGGGGAGCCGCCGCCGCGGCGCCTGGCCCCGGACGAGGCGCTGGCCGCCACCTGGGCCGAGGTCCTGGCGGTGGCCCGGCGTGAGCAGTGGGTGGCGGCGGTCCACCGGTGGCTGTCGGTGGCCCGGGCACAGCCGCAGACCGGGGAACGGCTGATGGACGTGCTGGTGACGGCCGCCACGGCGCGGCCGGACCGGTTGACCGCGCTGTACCTGACCGGACGCGAATGGGTCGGCGACGGCCCGCGTGAGGAGCGGTCCGGTCGGACCGAGGTGGCAACGCGGCTCTGGCAGAAGATCGACAGCGCTCAGGGGATCGAGCCGGCTCAGGCGCTGCGAACCGACGAGAGGATGGGATGAGCTCCATGGAGAAGACCCGTACGGCGGCGCTGGCCGTCGCTGCCGGGGCGGTGCCCGTCGCCCTGGGGGTGGGGCTGAAGTGGCCGGTCTGGCTCAGCGTGGTGACTTCGGTCGTGGTGGTGGTGCTGGTGGTGCTGACCTCGACGACGCGGGTCAGGCCCGCCGCGCACCGGCGCTCGGCGCCCGAGCCGGGCGTCTACGGACCCGCCTCCTTCGCCCCTGACCCGGTCCCTGCCCCCACCCCCGAGCCGGCCCCGGCGCCGCAGCCGCAGCCGCCGGTCGAGCAGCCCTTCCAGACGACCTCGGTGACGGGGGTGGCCCTGCCGAGTTCGGTGCCGGACTACGACTTCGTCTTCTCCGCCACGGTGTGGTGGCGGCAGTTGCCGACCCCCGGTGGCGTCGTCCACTTCGCGCCGGACACCCTGGCCACCGATGCGGTGCTGGCCCGCGCCAGGGCGATCACGGAACGCGAGCACCCCGGGCGGCCGGAGTTGGTCCGGCACCGGCTGGACGGACTGCTGGGCACGCTGAGCCCGGACAACTCCGGGATCGTGGTGGCGATGGCCGGGCAGGTCAGTCTGGCGCTGCCCGAGGCGGACCGTGCGCGGCTGGACAAGCTGGCGGAGGTCCGGAAGACGGAGGAGATCTGGGACCACGAGCGGAGGTACGAGCGGAGCAAGCGCAGCTACCTCGGCGACGACGTGCTCAAGTCGCCCGGCAGCGCGGTGGTGTGGTGGCTGGCGCGGAACGACGAGGAGGTACAGGGGGCGGTGGACATGATCGGGCCGCTGGCGCAGCTCGCGGCGGCCGCGAACGACCAGGCGGTGGACGTGCTGTACCGGCACCTGGTGGCGACGGGGGAAGCGGGGTCGGTGGACGACCTGCCGTTCCTGGACGTCGTCGTGCCCGCGGCCGCCACGGGGAGCGGGGGGAACACGGGGGATGCGGGTGACGCGGGGCCTTTCGAGCCGGTGGGCCCAGTGGGTCCGGTGGGTCCGGTGGGTCCGGAACGGGGGCCTTCGGTGGTCGGGCCGTTGAACGACCTGATGGACGACATCGAGCTCCGGGAGGACGGCGATCGGACCGTCTACGCCCATCGGGTGGCCAGGTTCACCGAAGCGGCGGGGCGGCCCGACGCCGCGGATCGGATCCGGCGGAGTCTCGGGGACGAAGGGGAGTTCGGGGACGGCGGGGACGGCGGATCCGCCGGTGGCGGTGGGGGAGCCGGTGGCGGGGTTCCCGGCGGTGGGGGAACCGGCGGGAACCCGGCCGGGCCGTCGCAGCCGGAAGCGGCGCCGCCGGACGCGCCCGGTGGGGTGCCGGGGCCGCGGGTGTTCGTGGTGGGGCCGGTGCAGCCGCAGGGTGGGGGCGAGGCCGAGTCCGGGCCGGTGACCTCGGCGTGGGAGGTGCTGCGCGGTTCCGTCAACGGGGATCCGCGGGGGGCGGGGGGCGGGACCGAGGAAGGGTGGGGTGGGGCCGACCAGTCGCACGAATGATCTAGTCGGGGGTGGCGAGTTGGGCAGATGTTCGAGTGGGTCGGTAAATCTCATATGACTGTTCCGGTTCTCCGGCTGAGATCGTTGAACTCGGGTAAAGCTGAGTCGGCCTTGTCGACGCGTCCAGAAAGGCTCGCCCGGTGTCCCAGCCGTTCGAACTGCCGTCCTTCTACGTGCCGCACCCGGCGCGGCTCAACCCGCATCTCGACGAGGCCCGGGCCCATTCCTCCGGATGGGCCCGGGAGATGGGCATGCTGGAAGGGTCGGGGGTCTGGACGCAAGCGGATCTGGACGCCCACGACTACGGACTGCTCTGCGCCTACACCCACCCCGACGCGTCCGCCGAGGCGCTGGCGCTGGTCACCGACTGGTACGTCTGGGTGTTCTTCTTCGACGACCACTTCCTGGAGGTCTTCAAGCGGACCAACGACCGGGTGGGCGGCAAGGCGTACCTGGACCGGCTGCCGCTGTTCATGCCGGCCGACCCGGACGCGGCCGTGCCCGAGCCCACCAACCCGGTCGAGGCCGGGCTCGCCGACCTGTGGCGGCGGACCGTGCCGGCGATGGGCGAGGACTGGCGGGTGCGGTTCGCGGAGAGCACCCGGAACCTGCTCAACGAGTCGCTCTGGGAGCTCGCCAACATCAACGCGGGCCGGGTCGCCAACCCCGTCGAGTACATCGAGATGCGCCGCAAGGTGGGCGGTGCGCCCTGGTCGGCCGGGTTGATCGAGTACGCGGCCGGGGCGGAGGTGCCGGCGGCGGTGTCCGGCTCGCGGCCGCTGCGGGTGCTGATGGACGCCTTCTCGGACGGCGTCCACCTGCGCAACGACCTGTTCTCGTACCAGCGCGAGGTGGAGGACGAGGGCGAGCTCAGCAACGGCGTCCTGGTGCTGGAGAAGTTCCTGGAGTGCACGACGCAGGAGGCGGCCGAGGCCGTCAACGACCTGCTCACCTCGCGCCTCCAGCAGTTCGAGAACACCGTCGTCACCGAGCTGCCGCAGCTGTTCACGGACACCGGGCTGGACCCGGAGGGCTGCGCCGGGGTGCTGGCCTACGTGAAGGGGCTGCAGGACTGGCAGGCCGGCGGGCACGAGTGGCACCTGCGGTCCAGCCGGTACATGAACGACGGCGGGGCGGCGGCGGACGCGTCGGGCACGGCGGGGGCGGGCGGGGCCACCTGGTGGGACCCGTTCGCGATCGGCGGGGTCGGCACCTCGGCGCTGGACGTGCTGAAGTCGAACGGCGCCCTGGACGATCTGGCCGACGAGCTGGGCTCGTTGAGCCGGTCCGGGCCGGTGACGAAGGCCTGGGCGCCGACCGTCGGGGAGTCGCCGGTGGCCGCGCTGCTGGGGGCTCTCGGGATCGGGGCTCCCGGGGCCCTCGGGCTGGGGGCGACGGGTTCGGGCGCGTCGCTGGAGTCGCCCGGGACCGGTCCGGTCGGGGGTTCGCGCGGGGACGTCGACCCCGGGGTGCGGCGGGCGCGGTCGCACGCGCACGTGCCGTTCCAGGCCGTCGGGCCGTCGCAACTGCCCGAGTTCCGGCTGCCGTTCAAGGTCCAGCTGAGCCCCTACCTGGAGTCCTCGCGACTGCACACCCTCGACTGGGCGGGCCGGACGGGCCTGCTGGAGATCCGGCCGGACGACCCGACCGCGGGTGTGTGGACCGCCGAGAGCATGGCCGACTACGACCTGGCGCTCTGCGCGGCCGGCATCCACCCGGACGCCAGCTCCGACCAACTCGACCTCACCACCGACTGGTTGGCCTGGGGCACGTACGCGGACGACTACTTCCCGGTGGCGTTCGGCCGGACCGGCGACCTGGCCGGCGCCAAGGCCGCGCACGAGCGGTTCCAGCTGCTCATGCCGGTCGACGGTGAGCCGGGGGCGGAGCCGCTCACCGCGCTGGAGCGCGGGCTGGCCGACCTCTGGGAGCGGACCGCCGGGCCGATGACCACCGAGGCGCGCGGAAAGCTGCGCGAGGCCGTCGTCACGATGACGCTGAGCTGGATCTGGGAGCTCAACAACCAGGTGCAGAACCGGATCCCGGACCCGGTCGACTACCTGGAGATGCGCCGGGCCACCTTCGGCTCGGAGCTCACGATGAGCCTCGCCCGGCTGGCGCACGGGGCCGTCGTACCGGCCGGGGTCTACGTCAGCGGCCCGATGCGTTCGCTGGAGAACGCGGCCGCCGACTACGCCTGCATGATGAACGACCTGTTCTCGTACCAGAAGGAGATCGAGTTCGAGGGCGAGGTGCACAACGCCGTCCTGGTGGTGCAGAACTTCTTCAACTGCGACTACCCGGCGGCGGTGCGGATCGTCGACGACCTCATGCACGCGCGGCTCGACCAGTTCCGGCACGTGGCGGCCGAGGAGTTCCCGGTGCTGTTCGAGGACTTCGCGCTGGACGGGCCGGCGCGGGCGGTGATCGCGGGGTACGTCAAGGAGTTGGAGAACTGGCTCGCCGGGATCCTGGGCTGGCACGAGGGCTGCCGGCGGTACCGCGAGGAGGACCTGCTGCGGCACTTCGGGCGGGAGGCGGCCGAGGCGCCGGGCACCGTCGCGGAGGAGGCCGTCGAGCCGGGCGGCGGGGTGCTGGGCGCGCTGCTGGTGCGGCCGACCGGGCTGGGGACGTCGGCGGCCACGCCGGCGGGCGCGATCGGCCGGGTGGCGGTCGGGTAGCGAACCGGCCCGGCGGTCGGCCGGGCAGCCGGTCGGCCGGAGGGTGCGCGGCGGTCCGTCGGGGGTTCCGGCCCCGACGGGCCGCCGTCGTGCCGCGCTGCGCGCGCGGACGGGCGGCGGACTGGCTAGGGTGGCGAAACGGGGCGGATCGTCACATACGAGAGGGCTTCGTCATGGCTGTGCCACCCGAGGGAACGCCCTGCTGGGCCGACGCGATGTTCGCCGACCTGGAGGGCGCCAAGGCGTTCTACGGCGACGTGCTCGGCTGGACCTTCGGCGAGTCCTCCTCCGAGTACGGCAACTACACCCAGGCCTACTCCGACGGCAAGGCGGTCGCCGCGATCGTCCCGCCGATGCCGAACCAGGAGGGCGAGGCGGTCTCCGCCTGGTGCCTCTACCTCGCCTCGCCCGACGCCGCCGGCACCGCCGAGAAGATCCGCGGCAACGGCGGCGAGGTGCTGATGGGCCCGATGGCGGTCGGCGAGTTCGGCTCGATGGTGATCGCCAAGGACCCGGCGGGCGTCGTCTTCGGCGTCTGGCAGGCCGGCACCCACGAGGGCTTCGAGAAGCAGGGCGCGCCGGGTGCCTACACCTGGGCCGAGGTGATCACCCGCGACGGGGCCGCCGCGGACGGCTTCTTCCCCGCCGTCTTCCCGTACGCCGTGAAGCGGATGGACTCCGGGCAGGTCGACTACAAGATCTTCCACGTCCGGGAGCAACCGGTGCTCGGCCGGATGCAGGCGGGCCCGAAGGACCTGCCGCCCGAGGCGCCGAACTACGTCAGCGTGTACTTCGCGGTGGACGACTGCGACGCGACGATCGCCAAGATCACCGAGCGGGGCGGGAAGCTGTACTTCGGCCCGATGGACAGCCCGTTCGGCCGGTTCGCGGCCGTTGGCGACCAGCAGGGGGCGGCGTTCGGCGTGATCGACCTCGGGAAGACGTCCGGGGACGTGCCGGGCCTGGTGGCGGAGTGACCTCCGGCGGTGCCGTGCCGCGCGGCGAGCGGGCCGACCTGCTGCAGACGCTGGACAAGCACCGGGGCTTCCTGCGGCACACCGTCCGCGACCTCACCGACGAGCAGGCCGCGCTGCGCACCACGGTCAGCGAGCTGTGCCTGGGCGGGCTGATCAAGCACGTCAGCGGGACGGAGGCGCGCTGGATGCGGTTCGTGGTCGGCGGCGCGGAGGCGATGAGGGCCGAACCGGGCGGACGGGCGGACTGGCAGGCGCAGTTCCGGATGGCCGAGGGCGAGACCCTGGCCGGGCTGCTCGCCGGTTACGAGCGGGTGGCCGCCGAGACGGACGGGCTGGTGGCGAGCCTGCCGGACCTCGACCGGGTGCACGCGCTGCCGCAGGCGCCGTGGTTCGAGCCCGGGGCCGTCTGGTCGGTGCGGCGGGTGCTGCTCCACGTCATCGCCGAGACGGCGCAGCACGCCGGGCACGCCGACATCATCCGGGAGGCGCTGGACGGGGCGAAGACGATGGGCTGAGCAGGGGGCGTGGAGGGTTCGAGGGCCCGGCGCGGCTCGGCCGCTCAGAGCGTGACGCCGAGGAGGTCGCGCAGGGCGCGGTCGCCGTCCGGGGTCACCCGCAGGGCGCGGCCGGAGCCGATCCGCTCGACCCAGGCCCGGTCCAGCGCCGTCCGGCAGAGCACCGCGCCGAACGCGCCGCCCAGATGGCTGCGCCGCTCCGTCCAGTCCAGGCAGGTGCGGACCACCGGACGGCCGCCGGAGCGTCCGGCCCGGGGCGGCAGTTCCACGCCCAGGTCGGCCAGCCAGGACCGGCCGCGGTCGGTGAGGGCCGGGCCGTCCTCGTCCGCCACCAGGCCGCGGGCGAGGGCGGCGTCGCGGACGGCCACGCCCAGGCGGCCGGCCAGGTGGTCGTAGCAGGTGCGGGCGCGGGCCTCGGCGCTGGTCCGGGTGGCCTCGCGCAGGGAGCCGGGGGCGGGGGAGGAGGGCCGCTCTCCCGGTCCGGCCGGGAGCGGGAAGGACGCCAGGTCCTCGATCAGGGTGGCGGCCTGCGGGCCGGCCAGCCGGACGTACCGGTGCCGGCCCTGGCGGTCCTCGGCCAGCAGACCGCCGGCGATCAGCCGGGACAGGTGCTCGCTCGCCGTGGACGGCGCCACCCCGGCGTGCCGGGCCAGCTCACCGGCGGTCCAGGCGCGGCCGTCGAGCAGGGCCGTGCAGAACGCGGCGCGGGTCGGATCGGCGAGCAGGCCGGCGAGGTGGGCGAGGGACATGGGTCCATGGTGCCGCGGACACGGTTCGGCGGGGGCCGAAACGTTTCGGTCCTAGCGTGGCGGACATGGCCGATCCCACCGCTTCCGCCGCCGTTGCCGTGCTCTCCTTCACCCGGTACGAGGACGTGACCGCCGCGCTCGCCGATCCGGCGCTGGTGCCGCCGCCCGCCGAGTCCGGGCCGGTCGGCGGCATGGCCTGGCTGCGTGCCACGGTGGCCCGGTTCAGCACGGGCGAGCGGCACGCCGTTCGGCGGGCGTTCGTCGAGGCGGACCTCGCCGGGCTCGACCCGGACGCGCTGCGTCTGGCCGCGGCGGCCGGGTTCGAGGCGGACGTCCGGGTGCAGGCGGTCCGGGTCCTCGCGCAGGTGCTCGGGCTGGCGGAGCCGGAGGCGGTGGCGCGGGCCGTCGGGGTGGTCGCGCGGTCGTACTTCGTGGAGCGGCCCGAGGACCCGGAGGCCGACGCGGCGGTGGCCTGGCTGCTGCCCCGGATGTTCCCGGGGAGCGAACACGCGGGGGACGCCGGGGACGCCGAGGACGCTGGGGATGCTGGGGACGCCGAGGGCGTGGAACGCGCGGCCAACCGGATCGGACTGCTCGTCCAGGCCTGCGACGCCACCGCCACCCTGGTGGAGCACGCTCGGGCGGCCGGGGCCGGGAGGGCGGATCCGCTCGGCGCCGCGCTGCGGCACGACCCGCCCGTGCGGACGATGCGCCGCCGCGCCGCCCGGCCGACCGAGGTGGGCGGGGTGCCCGTGCCGGCCGGGGCGGACGTGCTGCTCGACGTCGCCGCCGCCCAGGCCGACCGCCCCGACCTGCCGCCGCTGACCTTCGGCGCCCCGCCGAGACTCTGCCCCGGCCGGACGCACGCGCTCGCCGTGGCGGCCGGCATCCTGCACGGCGCCTCGGCCGTCCCGCCGGCCGACGGTGGGGCGTCCGACGGTGGGGCGTCCGAGGGCGAGGCTTCGGCGGCCGGGGCGTTCGCGGCCGAGCCCGTTCCGGCCACCGACGACCGCGACCCCGTGGGGCTCGTGCCCGCCATGGTCGAGCACGTGCTCGCCCTCGCCGAGACGTGGACCGGGTGGGACGGCCGCCCGGTCACCGCCGACGGCCGGACGTACACCCCGCACAAGGCGATCCGCCGGGTCACCGACCATCTCCTCGACCACCTGGCGGAGTTGGAGGCCCGGCTGGCCGGTGAACCGACCCGGCCCGACCACTGGCACGCCTCCGCCGTCACCACCCCCGCCGACCTCGCGCCGTTCACCCCGGCCGACCTGGACGAGGCCCGCAGCCGGCTCACCCGGCTCGCCCGGATCTGGTCCGCCCGCCTCGCCGCGCTCGACCCCGACCAGCTCGACCGCTCGCCCGGAACCGGCTGGTCGTTCCGCCGGATCGCCTTCCACGTCGCCGAGTCCGCGTACTACGCGAACGCCGTCGGCGACCTCCGCCCGCACGAGAGGACCACGCCCCGATGAGCCACGCCCCGATGAGCCGCGCCCTGCTGAGCCACGCCCCGATGAACCACGTCCTGCTGGACACGCCGTTCGCCGCCCTGCACCGCCGCCCCGGCGAGCCGCTGCTGCTCCCCAACGCCTGGGACCACGCCTCCGCCGCCGTTCTCGCCGAGCAGGGCTTCGACGCCGTCGGCACCACCAGCCTCGGCGTCGCGGCGGCGGCCGGGCTGCCCGACGGCGCCGCGGCCACCCGGGACGAGACGCTCCGACTGGCCCGCAGGCTCGGCCGGTCCGGGCGCTACCTGCTCTCCGTCGACGCGGAGAACGGCTTCAGCGACGATCCGGCCGAAGTCGCCGCGTACGCGGTTGAGTTGGTGGAGGCCGGGGTCGTCGGCATCAACCTGGAGGACGGTCGCCCGGACGGCACGCTCACCCCGACCGCGGTGCACGCCGCCAAGATCGCCGCGATCAAGGCCGCCGTCCCGGCCCTGTTCGTCAACGCCCGCACCGACTCCCACTGGCTGGCCCTGTCCGGCCCCGCCGAGGAGACCGACCGTCGTCTCGACGCCTACCAACTGGCGGGCGCCGACGGCCTGTTCGTCCCCGGCCTGACCGATCCGGCGGCCATCGAGCGGCTCTGCGCCGGCCTCGCCCGGCCGCTGAACATCCTCTGGACCCCGACCGGCCCCACCCTCCCCGAACTCGCGGCCCTCGGCGTCGCCCGGGTCAGCCTCGGCTCGTACCTCTACCGCACCGGCCTCGCCGCCGCCGTCTCGACGGCCCTCGCCATCCGCTCCGGGACCTCGGCGGCGCACGCCTCCGGCGGCACCCCCGGCTACGCCGCCGTCCAGGCCCTGTACGCCGACGCGCGGTAGCGGCGGGCGGTAGCGGGGGCGATCGGCCGGGGTCAGCCGTTGGTCAGGTACCGGCGGCCCGGTATCTGCTCGAAGATCAGGTTGGTCCGGGTCTGCGCCACCGCGGGGTGAGTGGTGAGGTGGTCCACGACGAAGTCGCGCAGTTCCTCCGGCCCGGCCACGCCGACGTGCAGCAGGTAGTCGTCGGACCCGGCCATGTGGAACACCGCGAGCACACCCGGCAGGTCGGGGGCGGTGCTCCGGAAGCTCTCGTTCTGTTCGCGGGTGTGCGCCCGGAGCCGGACCGAGATCATCGCCTGCAGCGGCAGCCCGATCGCCGCGGGGTCGATCTCGGTGCGGAAGGCGCGGATGACGCCGCGCTCGCGCAGCGCGCGCACCCGCGCCAGACAGGTCGAGGGCGCGATGCCGACGGCCTCGGCGAGCGCGTTGTTGGGCGTGCGGGCGTTCTTGGCGAGGACGCGCAGGATCGCGCGGTCGATGTCGTCGATGGGCGCCCGGTGGGCCTGCGGAAAATTCGGCACGCGGGTCAGGGTCCCCGACCGGGTCGCAGATCCGCAAGGCAGGGGTGCCTGTTTCCGAATCTTCTGCGGAACGCTTTCGCTCGAACGGTGGAAAGTTCCATCCTTTCGAGTGAGCGGCCCTGGGCCGACCCCGTCCCCAGTGAACCCGGAGCGCTGCACCCATGAGCCCGACCACCGCCCCCGTCGTGCCGGTCCGCACCGCCGCCGCCCCGGTGCACATCGACGCGGAGCCCGAGAGCGGGGACTTCGCGATACCCGCCGAAGGCCTCACCGACGGCGAGCGGCTGCGCGCCCTCGACCGGATGGACGGGTACCTGACGCGCAAGCGCCGGCACCTGGTCGGCTACCAGGCCACCCAGGAGCTCGCGGGCAGCGCCCTCGACCTCGCCCGCTTCATGCTGAGCAACATCAACAACCTCGGCGACCCGTTCCAGAGCGGCGGCTACAAGCCCAACACCAAGATCGTCGAGCGCGCGGTGCTCGACTACTACGCGCGACTCTGGCACGCCGGGCGCTCCTACGACCCGGCCGACCCCGAGTCGTACTGGGGCTACATGCTCTCCATGGGCTCCACCGAGGGCAACATGTACGCCCTCTGGAACGCCCGCGACTACCTGACCCGCCCCGGCGCGCCCCGCCCGGTCGCGTTCTACTCGGAGGACACCCACTACTCCTTCGCCAAGGCCGTCCGGGTGCTGGGCGTGGACACCTTCCACGCGGTGGGCACGGCGGACTACCCGGGCGAGTGCCCGCTCGGCGGCGACTGGCCCGCCGAGGTGCCCTCGCTGCCCGGGCCGTCCGGCCACTCCTGGGACGGGCCCGGCGCCGTCGACGTGGACGCGCTGGCGGTCCTGGTGGAGTTCTTCGCGGCCAAGGGCCACCCGATCTTCGTCAACTTCAACCTGGGAAGCACGTTCAAGGGCGCGCACGACGACGTCCGGGGCGCGTGCGAGCGGCTGCTGCCGGTCTTCGAGCGCCACGGTCTGCTGCCCGCCGGCGGCGGTGACGAGCGCCGGGGCTTCTGGATCCACGTCGACGGCGCGCTCGGCGCCGGGTACGCCCCCTTCCTGCGGATGGCGGCCGACGACCCGGCGGCGTACGGCTGGGCGCCCGGACCCGCCACCGGGGCACCCGAGTTCGACTTCGGCCTCACCCTTCCGAACCGGACCGGCGAGGACGTCGACCTCGTCGCGTCGATCGCGATGAGCGGCCACAAGTGGGCCGGCGTGCCGTGGCCCTGCGGCGTCTTCATGACGAAGGCCAAGTACCAGCTCGAACCGCCGACCCGGCCCGAGTACATCGGCGCGCCGGACAGCACCTTCGCCGGCTCCCGCAACGGCTTCTCCCCGCTGGTGCTCTGGGACCACCTCTCCCGGCACTCCTACCGCGACCAGGTCGAGCGGATCCGCCGCTCCCAGGAGCTGGCCGGCTACCTGGAGCGCCGGCTCCACGAGCTGGAGGCGGAGACCGGCGTCGAACTCTGGCCGGCCCGTACCCCCGGCGCGATCACCGTGCGGTTCCGCAAGCCCAGCGCCGACCTGGTCGCCAAGTGGTCGCTGTCCTGCGAGAACGTCCTGACCACCCCCGGCGACCCGACGACCCTGCGCGGCTACGTGCACGTCTTCCTGATGCCCTCGGTGGACCGCGCCAAGCTGGACGCCCTGCTGTCCGACCTCGCCCGCGACCCGGTCATCCTCGCCACCCCGGCCTGACCGGCACCCGTTGGGCCAGCACGTCGGCCCCTGCCGCCCGGTCCGTCAGACGGGTGGACCGGGGGAGTCCATGAGGCGGGACTCCCAGGCCCAGGCGGCGATCTCGACGCGGTTGCGGAGGCCGAGCTTGCTCTGGACGGTCGCCAGGTGGCTCTTGACGGTGCTGAGGGTGATGAAGAGGGCGGCGGCGATCTCCTGGTTGGTGCGGCCGCGGGCGATGGCGCGGATGACCTCGGTCTCGCGCGGGGAGAGCGGCTGGGCGGGGCGGGCGACCGGCGCCGGGCGGGTCGGGGCGAGGTCGCGCAGCAGGCGCAGGGTGATGGCGGGGGAGAGCAGGGCCTCGCCGGCGTGGGCGGCGCGGACGGCCTCGACGAGCAGCGCGGGGGCGGCGCCCTTGAGGACGAAGCCGACCGCGCCGGCGCGCAGCGCGCCGTGGACGTACTCGTCCAGGTCGAACGTGGTGACGACGACCACCCGCAGCGGGTCGGCGACGCCGGGCCCGGAGAGGGCGCGGGTGACGTCGATGCCGTCGAGGCCGGGCATGCGGATGTCGACCAGGCAGACGTCGGGCCGTAGCCGGCGGGCGAGTTCGACGGCGGTGGCGCCGTCGGCGGCCTCGCCGACCACGGTGATGTCGTCCTGGTCCTCCAGGATGAGCCGCAGGCCGCCGCGGATCATCGCCTGGTCGTCGGCGAGCAGGACGCGGATGCTCAACGGGCCCCCTTCCCGGGGAGCGGCAGAGCGGCGCGGACCGACCAGCCGGTGTCCGGGCGCGGTCCTGCGGAGAGCCGGCCGCCGAGTGCCTCGACGCGTTCGCGCATGCCGATGAGGCCGTAGCCGCCGGGCTGCTTGTGCGGCCGGGCGCGGCCGGGCGCGGCGTCGTCGGTGACCGTGACGGTGAGGGTGTCCGCTCCGTGCGCGATGTCGACGGTGGCGGCGCGCGCGTGTGCGGCGTGGCGGGCGATGTTGGTGAGGGACTCCTGGACGATCCGGTGGACGGTGGTGGCCACCTCGGGCGGCCAGGGGGCCGGCTCGGCGGGCAGCCGCAGCTCCACCGCGGGGCCGTGGCCGTCGAACCGCTCGACGAGACCGGCCAGTTGCTCGGGCCCGGGGACGGCGGGGGCGGTGCTGGCGACGTCCTCGGTGTCGCGCAGCAGGCCGACCACCCGGCGCATCGAGGCGAGCGCCTCGCCGCCGGCGTCCTCGATCCCGGCGAGGGCGGCGTCCAGACTTCCGGGCTGCCGCCGGGCCATGATCCTGGCGGCCTGGGCCTGGACGACGACGCCGGTGATGTGATGGGCGACCACGTCGTGCAACTCCCGTGCCAGGGCAAGGCGTTCCTCCCGGCGAACGGCCTCGACGGCGGCCCGGCGACGGTGGTCGAGCAGACGCAGGCCGAGCCCGGCCGCGAGCGCGAGGATCCAGACCTCGATCCCGACCCGGAACGGCGTGCCCGGCCCCTCGACGGTCAGCAGTCCGGCCGCCATCAGGGCCAGCCCGGCCACCGCGACCGCGGCCGCCTGCCACCGGGCGAGCGTCCGCACGGCCGCGCCGCCGAGGACGAGCAGCCCCAGGACGGCGGCGGCCCCCGGTTCGCCGGGCAGGTGGGCGAGCCGGGCGGTCACCGCCGCGGCGCCCGCGAGCGCCAGCCCGAGGGCGGCGGCCCAGCCCGGGTGGCGCCCGCGGCCGAGCGCGACCAGGCAGACGGCGGTGCCCGTCGCCGTGTCGAAGGCCCAGACCCGGCCCTGGGCGGCGTACTGGATGGCCATGACGACCAGGGCCAGGGTGAACAGCACCGCCAGTGCCGCGTCGACCCATGCCGTCGAACGCTTCGCTGAACTCACCCGGCTCACGCTAGGGGATCCGGGGCCGGCGCCGAACCGGCCGAAAGTACGACTCGGCGAGCGCGGACCGTCCCTTCGGCCGCTGCGGCGGGCGGCGGCGGTTGCCCAGGCTGGGGCGCATGGTTGATCTCAGTTCCGCACCCACCCTGCTCGCCGACCTGCTGGCGGTCCGACCCGAGAAGACCGAGCGCAGTCCGCTGCTCTACGCATGGTGGACGCTCAATCTGGCCGTCCTGGTCGCGGCCGGCTACGGCCTGTTCCGCCTCGTCCGGTCCTGGCGCGGCAAGCGCGCGCGGCGCGGCTGACCGGGGGAGCACCATGACACCGGTACTGGAAACCGTGCGGCTGGGCAAGCGGTACGGCCGCCACCACGCGCTCGTCGACGTCGACCTGAACGTCCCGCCGGGCCGGGTGACCGGACTCGTCGGCCCGAACGGCGCCGGCAAGTCGACCCTGCTGCAGCTGGCCTGCGGACTGACCGCCCCCAGCTCGGGCACGATCCGGGTGCTGGGCGCTCCGCCCGCCGCCGGGCCCGCCCACCTGGCCAGGGTCGGCTTCGTCGCGCAGGACACCCCGGTCTACGCCGACCTCTCCGTCGCCGACCACCTGCGCCTGGGCGTCCGGCTCAACCCCGGCTGGGACGAGGCGCTCGCCCGCCGTCGGCTCGCCCGGTCCGGCCTCGACCCCCGGCGCAGGGCCGGCCGGCTCTCCGGCGGCCAGCGGGCGCAGCTCGCGCTGACCGTCGCCGCCGCCAAGCGGCCCGAGCTGCTGATCTTCGACGAGCCCGCGGCGGCCCTGGACCCGCTGGCCCGGCACGCCTTCCTGGACCACCTGCTGGAGTCGGTGGGCGAACTGGGCGCGGCCGCCGTGCTCTCCTCGCACGCGCTGCCGGACGTGGCGCGGGTGTGCGACCACCTGATCGTGCTGGCCGACGGGCGGGTCCAACTGGCCGGTGACGTGGCCGACCTGCTGGCGGGTCACGTCCTGGTCGTCGGCCGGCGCCGGGACCTCGCGGCGCTGCCCGCCGGGGCGGAGGTGATCGCGCCCGCCGAACCCGCCCCGGACGACGTCACCGCCGGGCCCGTCACCGCCCCCGTCACCGCGGTGGTGCGGGCCGACCGTTCGCTGCTGGCCGGCGGTCCCTGGACGGTGACGGACGTCGGACTCGAAGAGCTCGTCCTCGCCCACCTCGGCCGGGCCGCCGGCGCCACCACCCCGACCTCCGTGGAGGACCACCGATGATCTGGCTGACCTGGCGCCAGTTCCGCGCCCAGGCGCTCGTGGGGCTGGCCGCCCTGCTGCTCCTGGCCGGCTACCTTGTCGTGCTCGGCACGCAGATCCACGACGCCCACGCCGACACCCTCGCGCACTGCGCGGGCGGTCGCGCCGACTGCGCCGGACCGCTCGGTGCCTTCGCCGACCGCTACCGCCTGCGGGCCGATCTGCTCGGCTACCTGCTGCTCGCCGTCCCCGGCGCGATCGGCGTGTTCTGGGGCGCCCCGCTGGTCGCCCGGGAGCTGGAGGCCGGCACGCACCGGCTGGTGTGGAACCAGAGCGTCACCCGCGGCCGGTGGCTGGCGGTCAAGCTCGGCCTGGTCGGCCTGGCGGGCGTCGCCGCCGCCGGCCTGTACAGCCTGCTGCTCACCTGGGCGACCGGCCCGGTGACCGCCGTCCTCGGCAACCGCTTCGAACCGGCGCTCTTCGCCTCGCGCGGCCTCGCCCCGCTGGGCTACGCGGCCTTCGCCGTCGTTCTCGGCGCGACCCTGGGCCTGTTCCTGCGCCGCGCGGTCCCCGCCATGGCGGCCACGCTGGTGGTGTTCGCCGCGCTGCAGATCGCCGTGCCCGCGCTGGTCCGCCCGCACTACCAGCCGCCGGTGCGCACCTCGGTGCCGCTCACCGCCGAGCTGATCGGCCGGCTGACGAAGATCGGCACCTACGGGGACATCGGCGGTCTGCGCGTGCCCGGCGGGCCGTGGGTCGTCGGGACCAGCCCGATGCTCGACGCCGCCGGGCAGGAGGTCGGCCACTCGGCCTGGTTCCAGGACTGCATGGACCGCAGCTCGCTCGCCGAGCTGCCCGGCTGCCTGGCCGGGGGCGGCGTCCAGGTCGAGATCGCCGAGCAGCCGGCCGGCCGCTACTGGGACTTCCAGCTCCGGGAGACCGCGCTCTTCGCCGCGCTGACGGCGCTGACGGCCGGCCTCGCGTTCCACCGGGTCCGGCGGCATCCCGTCTGACGGGGGCGGCGGGGGCGGCCTGTGGGCGGCGAAATTCGGTGGCACGGGCGTTGGCGGCATTGTTACGCTCGCCGCTCCGTTCCGTCTGCCACGGGCCGCCGTGCCCTTCGAGAGGGTGTCTTGATGTCCCGGACCGCGCCGAGTGCGCCTCGCCACACAGCCTGACGGATCGTCGTCGAGGCCGCTCGGCCTGCTCTTGCTGTCATCGTTGACCTCCAGCAAGGAGCACCCCGGGTGTCCAGCACCACCAACACCACCGGTGTTACCGGTAACACCGGTAACACCGGTAACACCAGCAACGCCCTGAAGACCGCAACCTTCGGCTGCGCCTGGTGCGGTCTGACCGTGTCCACGTTCGCCGCCGACGGCGCGCGGCGCAACCACTGTCCGTCCTGCCTGCACTCGCAGCACGTCCTCGACCACGTCGAGGGCGGCCCGAGCGCCTGCCACGGGCGGATGTCGCCGATCGCCATCGCCGTGCTGCGCACCGGCGACTGGATGCTCGTCCACCGCTGCGTGCGCTGCGACGAGTTGACGTCCAACCCGGTCTGCCGGGACGACAACCAGCTCATCCTGATGCGCATCGCCGTCCGGCCGCTGGCCCAGCCGCCGTTCCCGCTCGAAGCCTTCGGCTCCCTCTGAACCGCTTGCGCGAGAAGGAGGACCGACCGTGCCACGACAGAGGAACACCAACGGCCACCGCCGCCGGCAGCGCCCCAAGGACGTCCTGCACGCCCGGGGCGGGCACCGGGCGCACGACTTCCGGTGCGTCGGCTGCCGGCTGGACGTCCCGCTGGACGCCCCCGGCACCGCGCACCGCAACCACTGCCCGAACTGCCTGGCCAGCCTGCACGTCGACCGCCGGATCCCCGGCGACCGAGCCGCCGACTGCCGCGGGCGGATGGAGGCACTGGGTCTCGCCGTCCGCGCGGACGGCGAGTGGATGATCGTCCACCAGTGCTTGTCCTGCGGGGAGTTGAGCACCAACCGGACCGCCGGTGACGACAACCCGCTGCCGCTGCTGCGGCTCGCGCTGCAACCGCTGCGGGACGCGGGCTTCGCCCGTCGTACGCTGCTCAGCCTGTGACCCCGCCGGCCTGGTCACCGCCCCCCCGCACGGGCGGTGACCAGGCCGGACTCGTAGGCCGCGATGACCGCCTGCGCGCGGTCGCGCACGTCGAGCTTGCCGAACAGACTGGTGATGTGGTTCTTCACGGTGGAGTGGCTGATGTCCATGGAGCGGGCGATCCCCGCGTTGTCGAGTCCGGTGGCCATCAGCCGCCACACCTCCACCTCGCGGGGCGTGAGCTCCCCCGTCGTGACGGCGGGCGGCGGCGGGGCGCCGAGCGGCGCGCGGACGTAGGCGGAGATCAGCCGGGTGAGCAGGCGCGGGGCGACCACCGCCTCCCCGGTGTGGACGGTGCGGATCGCCGCGGCGAGGTCCTCCGGCGAGACGTCCTTGGGCAGGAACCCGTGCGCGCCGGCGCGCAGCGCGGCCACCACGTACTCGTCCATGTCGAAGGTGCTGAGCGCGAGGACCCGGCACAACGGCAGGGTGCGGGCCAGCTCCTCGGTCGCGGCGACCCCGTCCAGGACGGGCATCCGGATGTCCATCACCACGACGTCGGGGCGCAGCCGGTGGGCGAGCGCGACGGCCTGCTGCCCGTCCTCGGCCTCGCCGACCACCTCGAAGGCGGGGTCCGGGGAGAGGATCAGCGACAGACCGCGCCGGACCAGCGGCTGGTCGTCCACGATGAGGACCCGGATCCCGGGCGTCGCGGCCGTCACCGGTGGACCGCCTCTCCGTGCTGGACGGCCGCCTCTCCCCGCTGGACGGCCGCCTCGGCGGTCTCCTCCGCCGCCAGCGGCAGCTCGGCCAGCACCGTGAAGCCGCCCTCCGGCCGGGGCCCGGCCACCAGGGTGCCGCCGTGCAGGGCGACCCGCTCGCGCATGCCGATCAGGCCGTAGCCGCCCCGGCCCGGCTCGGGCTCGGCGTCCCGGGGCGGTGCGCCCCCGCCGTCGTCGCTCACCTCGACGGTGATCCCGTCCGCGCGGTACGCCAGCAGGACGGAGGCGCGGGCCGGTCCCGCGTACTTGCGGGCGTTGGTGAGGCCCTCCTGGACGATCCGGAACACCGTCAGCCCGAGCGTCGGCGGCAGCGGACGCGGGGAGCCGTGCACCCGGAGGTCGGTCGGCAGTCCTGCCCGGCGGGACTCCTCCACCAGCCGGCCGAGGTCGTCCGCCCCGGGCTGGGGCGAGGCGGGGACGGCGTCCGGGACGTCGTCGGCCCGCAGGACGTTCAGCAGCTGGCGCATCTCGCGCAGCGCCAGCCGTCCGGAGGACTCCAGGGTGACCAGGGCCTCCCGGACCACCTCCGGGTTCGCGAGGTTGGCGCGGGCGCCGCCGGCCATCAGCTGCATGGTCGTGATGTGGTGGGCCACGATGTCGTGCAACTCCCGGGCGATGCGGCGGCGTTCCTCGGCCACCGCGCGGTCGGCCAGCAGCCGGCGGTTGGCCTCCACCTCGCGCTGCCAGCGGGCGACCGCGAGGCCGGCGCCGGCCACGATGGCGGAGGACGCGGCGGCGGCGGTGACCGCCTCCAAGGAGGGCACGCGGAACGCGCTCTGGCCCAGCATCGTCATCAGCGCCGTCGCCGCGGCGGCGCCGGTGACGACCGGCCAGGCGCGGTGCCGGGCGACCGAGTACAGCGCGACCGTCACGACGGTGCCGAAGTGGGTGCCCATCGGGGTCGTCAGGTCGACGGCGGCCTGGAGCGGCAGGACGACGGCGAGCGCCCGGACGGGGTGGCGGCGCCGGGCGAGCAGGGGCAGGCCCGCCAGCGCGAGGAGGACGAAGTCCGGCACGCCGACGCTCCGGGTGCCCGCCACCTCGCTGAGGAGCAGGTGGGCGAGCATGTCCAGGGTGCCGGTGACGACGGCCACCAGGGCGTCGGCCTGGGTCCACGGGAGGCCGCCCGTGCGGTACGTGCGGCTCGTGCGGCTCCGCGGCTTCTCCGGGTGCTGCGGCACCTCGTCCACGACTTCCGCCCCGGGGCGCTGACGCCCGTCCATCCTCGTCCTCCCGGCAGACCAGCGCTGATGCCCCCATTCTGGCACCCGCCCACCCCGCCCCGGATGGTCCCTCCGGCCGAACTCCGGCGGCCCGGAACCAGGAGCACGGTCCCGGTTCCGGGCCGCCAGGGGGACCGGGGGCCCCGGCGCGGATCGTCCGCTGCCCGGACGCCCGGCACCCCCTCCACCTGATGGTCTGGAAGCCGGCCGGGAACCCCCGGCCGGCTTGGCCGACGCTCGCGTCCATCAGCCGGAGGGCACCGTGATCCGCGCACTGACCGGATTCTCCACCAGAAACGCGTGGAAGGTCATCGTCCTCTGGGCGGTCCTGGGGCTCGGGCTGACCGCGCTCGGCCCGATGCTGCTGGGCCGGGTCACCGACGCCCAGACCGCCGGCTTCCTGCCGAAGAGCTACGACTCGGCCGCCGCCCTGCGGATCGCCGAGGAGCAGTTCGGCGTGAAGCCGGACGCCACCACGGTCACGGTGCTGGTCGCCCGGAGCGACGGCAAGGCGCTCACCGACAGCGACCGGCAGCGGATCGAGACCGAGGCGGCGGAGCTCGGCCGGCGCCGGGTCGTCATGCCCAGGGCGGAGGACGAGCCGTCGTTCCTGCTGCCCGACCGCTCCCAGACCCCCCGGGTCGCCCCCGCGATGACGGCGCCCGACCGGAGCTTCGAACTGCTCTCCGTCGAACTGACCGGCAGCACCGTGGACGAGGGCGTCCAGAAGGTCTACCGGGTCTTCCGGGACTCCGCCCGCGCGCAGTTCGCCGACGCCGGGATGCGCACCGGGTTCACCGGCGGCCTCGCCGAGGCCGCCGACAGCGCGGACGACAACCGGACCGCCGCGCTCATCGGCAGCAGCCTGATCATGGCGCTGATCGTCCTGCTCAACGTGCTGGTGTTCCGCAGCGTGCTCGCGGCCGTGCTGCCGCTGCTCGTGGTCGCGCTGGTCGGCGGCGTGGCCGGCGGCGCGGTGGCCGGCGCCGCGGCGCTCACCGGCCTGCGGCTGGACGCCTCCACCCCGAGCCTGATCTCCGTCGTCCTGCTCGGCATCGGCGTCGACTACCTGCTGTTCCTGCTCTTCCGGTTCCGCGAGCACCTGCGCGCCCGGCCCGACCAGCCCGCCCGCGAGGCCGCCGCCGAGGTGTCCGCCCGGGTGGGCACCGCGATCACCTCCGCCGCACTGACCATCGTGGCCGCCTTCGCCACCCTGGGCGTGGCGAGCTTCGGGCAGTTCCGCTCGCTCGGCCCGGCGATCGCCGTCGCCGTCCTCGTCATGCTGCTGGGCAGCCTCACCCTGATGCCGGCCCTGCTCGCCGCCTGCGGCCGCGGGATGTTCTGGCCCTCCCGCAGCCTGGACCGGGAACCGCGCGAGGGCGTGGCCGCCCGCTACGGCGCCTTCGTCGCCCGGCGCCCGGTGGTCCTGCTGCTCGGCTCCGTCGCGCTGCTCGGTGCCCTGACCGCGGGGATGACCGGGATCCGGATGGACTACGGCCAGGGCGGTGGCTCGAAGACGGCGGCCGCGGCCACCGCCGCGGAGATCTCCCGCGCCCTGCCGGCGGGTGTGTCCGACCCGACCACCGTCTACGTCACCGCGCATGACGGCGGCACCCTCGACCCCGCCCGGCTCGACGGCCTCTCCCGCGGCCTGGCGAAGGCCGACGGTGTCGGCCAGGTGGGCGGCACCGTCCTGAACGAGGACCGCCGCGCCGCCCGGATCGACCTCTTCCTCACCGCCGACCCGCAGAGCGCGCGGGCCCGTGAACTGGTGTCCGGCCCGGTCCGCGCCGCCGTCGCCGCCCACACCCCCGCCGGAACGAGCGCCCACGTCGGCGGCACGGCGGCGATCTTCGCCGACGTCTCCGTCGCCGTCGACCACGACCTGAGGGTCGTCTTCCCGGTCGCCGCCGCCCTGATCGCCCTGATCCTGCTGCTCCTGCTGCGCAGCGTGCTCGCCCCGGTGGTGCTGATGCTCGCCGTCGGGCTCGGCTTCGCCGCCACCCTGGGCGCCGCCACCCTGCTGTTCCAGCACGTGCTGGACGAGCCCGGCGTCAACTTCACCCTCCCGCTGGTGCTGTTCCTGTTCGTCGTCGCCCTGGGCACCGACTACAACATCCTCATCACCGACCGGATCCGCGAGGAGATGCACCGGCCCGGCCCGGCCCGCGCCGCCGTGGCCCGCGCCGTGCGCCACACCACGCCCGCCGTCGCCACCGCCGGCCTGGTCCTGGCCGGCTCCTTCGCCACCCTCGCCACCACCCCCGGCAGCGCCCAGATCGCCTTCGCGCTGACGCTCGGCATCCTCCTCTCCGCCGTCGTCCTCTCCCTCGCCCTGGTCCCCGCCCTGGCCACCCTCCTCGGCCGCGCCCTCTGGTGGCCCCTGCGCCCCACCCCGGCCCCCACCCCCACCTCCACCCCGACCCACCCCCCGGCCCACGTCTTCACCCCCTGACCGGGCGCCCGCCTGCCCCGAGCGCCCACGGAGGCCCGGCCCCCCACCCCGAGGGCGCCGGGCCTCCGGCCTGCGCGGGAGAGTTCAGCGCTCCCCGTGGAGCGCGCTGCTCAGGCTGTGCGCGTTCACGAGGTAGAGGCTGTCGATGATGTCGAGGCACCGGGCCCGCGTTTCCTGGTCCCCCTGGCGGTACAGGCGCAGCACCGTCTCGATCAGGTCGCCCTGGACGACCGTGTTTCCGCGCGGCCCGGTCCCGTGGTTCGGCGTCGAGGCCATCGCCAGGGCCCGACACGCTTCGAGCGTTCGGGAGGGCAGGCGCAGGGTGGACCTGGACAGCGAAGCGGCCAGCGGCTCGGGGTGCTCGAAGAAGGCGGGACTGGAGAGAAAGGAACCGATGAGTTCGTCCGCGACCTCCTGCCGCAACGAGGCCACGGCGCGCATGGACTGGGCCGCGGCCTGACGCACCTGCGCGTCGTCGTCGTGGAACATGCCGGGGAGCAGTTGAGCGCCGCGCGAGGGATCGTCGGCGACCGCCCGTGCCGCACCCCGGCGTGCCGCGGGACGCAGGGACTTCGGGTCGGCGGGCAGGCCGGGGAGCAGCCGCTCCCGTACGGCGAGCGCCGTCCAACTCGCTCCGGCGTGCGGTGCCGCGAGGTCGGGCCCTTCGAGTGCTCGGACCAACCGCGGTGCGAAGCGCCCGGCGTCCTGGAGGAGGGCCCAGGTCAGCAGTTCATTGGGTGCGTGGGCGACGTGGATGTCGACAGGGGCGTCGGCGAAGAGGGATTCGGCGAGATCGAGGGCCGGCCCCGGGGCGTGGCGCACGAGCGCGAGCACGGGGTCGGCGGCGCACACCCGGACGGCCGCGCTGGTGTCCCGCACGAGTCGTTCCAGCAGTGGCAGCAGCGCTCGCACCGGCGCGTCCGTCGTCCTGAGCAGCCCCCCGACAGCCAGGGCGGCCGCTCCTCGGGTGGAGTTCGTTCCCGTGATCCGGAGACTCGCACCGTAGTCCTCCTCCCGGTGCGACCCGTTCCGGACCGGGTCGGCCGGTGGGTCGGGATCGTCCACGCAACCGCTCAGGAGGCCGATCGTGGTCGCCCGGTCGGCCACGTCCGCCGCCCTGTCGAGGATCGCGTGGCAGACGGTCCGTCCTACGTATTCGCCGGCCACGAGCCGGGCGTGCTCGCAGAGCCGTAGGAGGAGGCCGGCCTCGACGCCCGGGGTGACGCCCTCGATCAGGGCGGTGAACGCGGGGAGGGGGATGCCCTCGTCGAACCTGCACCCCAGCCGGGCGAACCGGTGCGGCCAGTGGCCGGCCGTGGTCCCGAGCAGCGACGCCAGTTCGGTGGCCCCGCCCCTCGGGCGCTCGCCACTCCATTCGACGCCCTCCTGGGTGTACTTCCGCAACGCGCGCAGCCACTGGGAATCCGTCATGTGATCGCCGGCCGACGAGGCGATCGGGGGTTCGACCCAGTGGGCTTCCACCGGGCGGGTGTCGCGCAGGGAATCCCGCCCGAACTTGCGTTCCAGCTCGCCGAGACGTCTCCTCGCTTCAGGGGTCAGGCGTCCCTCGTCGACGGCTTCGAGCAACTCGTACTGGGCGCGCCCGAAGAGGTCCCGGTGCTCGGGGGTGCGTTCGTGGTCCGGGTAATGACGGAGAAGGGTCCGGAGCAGCCGGAGCAGGGTCTCCTCCCCGCAATCCCGCGTTGCTGCGGAGATGAGTTCGCGCGAGGCCTGGTAGGGGCTGTCGAGCCAACCGAGACCGAGACGTCCGGGAGCCGTGGTGAGCCACCTCAGCGCCTCGTCCGGCCGGTTCCACGTGGCGTAGGTCCGGCAGGCGAGGAAGTCCAGCGCCCACCCCTCACCCGCCGTCAGGATTCCCATGGCCTCCACGACGGCGGAGGGCTCCCGCTCGGCCAGAGTCCTTAGGGCGTTGTGCGCCGCCGCGTACAGGGCGTCGCTGATGCCGGGTTCGAACGAGGAGGGCGGATGCGTCCACCGGGACTGCGGGACGTCCGCCTCCGGGTCGGCGGCGTGGTTCGACTCCACCACGGCGATCACGAACGGCAGCACGTGGTCGAGTGCGCCCCTGGGTGCCGTCGCGGCCGTCTCGACGACGAGGGATCCCAACCGGGATCCGCCGGGTGTGGGCAGGTGCCCGGAGTCGAACGGGTCGCTGTAGCCGGCGGCGGCGGTCCGACGGAGCGCCCGGGTGAGGAAGAACCCCAGCACACGGATCGCGGATTCCGCGTCCTGCTGGGCGAGTTGTTCGAAAAGGCCCCAGAACGCCGCGCCGGTGCCGATCCGCCAGTCGGTGCTGTCGTCGAAGTCGCCGCGGTCGATGAGCCGGCGGACCAGAGCAACGGAGGACGGCGTGGGCCACCTGCCGACCCACTCGCGGATCCGCCGCCGCCACGCTTCGTCGGCGTCCACGTACGGCTCGACGATTTCCAGCACCCGCTCGGGGCGCTGCTCCGTGCACCACTCCAGTTGCCGGAAGACCAGCGGGACCGTTCCCGGGTCGGCGAGCCATCGTTCCCACCGGCCCGTGTCGGCAGCGTCGAACCACGCGGGCCGGGCCAGCAGCCCTCGTAGCCGCTCCGCGGTGACCCCCTCTCCCCACGCGAGCGGGTCCAGGACGGCCCAGTCCTCGCTCGTGGCGTCGAGTTCCTCCAGTACGGCGAGGGCGATGAAGTGCAGGTGCGGCCGGACCAGCTCGGAGGTCAGCAGGCGGACCACCGTGCGCCGGAACTCCGTGCGGTCCGTATTGCGCAGGTGCTCCAGCACCTGCCGGGTCTGGGCCCGACGGAACAGGGCCTGGCCGCTCGCTGCCAGGAAGTCGTGGAGGTCGTGGCCGGCGCCGACGAACGCGCGGGCGAAGAGGTAGTCGAAGTACGTCTCGTGGAAGAACCCGGTGCGCTCGCCGTCCGCCTGGAACAGGACTCCGGCCGAGACGAGCACGGCCAGATCGGCTCTGGCGAAGCGGTCCAGCAGGGCGTCGGGGACGGTGAGGGTCTCGCGCCGGCTCATCTCGTCGACCAGCCGGCCGGTGATCTCCGGCCAGGCACCGGCGGGCAGCGAGCGCTCGATCGTGCGGCGGGTCTCCTCCGTGTACCGGGCGTAGAGCTCCTGGAGGCTCCGGTACGGCGCCGTCCGCGCGGTCGGCGAGAGCCTGCCGAAGACCGCGAGGTGCAGCGGGGTGCGGAGGAGTTCCAGCGTGTCCGCGCCGAGTGCCCGCGCCGAGGTGCCGTCCGCTTCGAGAACGGAACGCACGGCCTCGTCGTCGAGGGGGCCGAGGGCGAAGCGTTCCGTCCTCCCCTCCTGCCTGACCAGGCTCGTCAGCCGAGGGTCCTTCTCGACGTCGACGGTCCTGGCCACCAGGACGATCCGGACGTGCGGTGAGTCGGCCAGCGCGTCGAGCATCTCGTCCACGGCCTCGAAGGCGTCGGGCATGCGACCGCTGTAGCTGCTCGCGGCGTCGAGCTGGTCCACGACGAGCAGCGCCGGGGCGTCACTCGCCATCCGGGCGAGCAGTGCGGCAGGTGAGGCGGGCAGGCTCAGTCGGCGTCCCACGGCCTCCGCGGTCCGGTCGTCCGCGTCCATCTCGTCCATCCGGAAGGGCAGCACCGGCCACCCCCGGTCCTCCGCCAGGGCGACGACCTCGCCCACCACGGTGGACTTTCCCATGCCTGCGGAGCCCTCGCACACGATGGTCGTGGGCGCGTCCTCCGCGACCAGCCGGGCGAACAGCTGCTGCGCGTAGGGGCTGGTGGCCAGCCCGAACGTCGGGCGCAGCCGGTCCGCGCGCAGGAGGAACCGTCGCTTGACCGCGTGGACGGCGCGCAGATCGGTGTCGGCGGTGTCCGGGTGGGGCGGGGCGGAAGTGACGACGACGAGGTTCGCGTGGTTCTCGATGACGCAGCCGGCGCCGAGTGGGCCGGCGAGCCGACCCGAGTCGGCGGTCGGCCCGCTGCTTCGCCCCGCGCCGTGCTCGCGCACCAGCCGCTGCAGACGCGATGCTGCCGCCTCACGCTCCCCGGGATCGAGCCGCCCCAGCAGGTCGATGAAGCGGTCCTGCCAGGCCACGGCGCCACGGTGGCAGACGGCCCAGGCCTCCGCCTCGTCGGCCGTCCGCAGCTCGGCCGCGGTCGCTGCCAGACGGTCCCGTTCCGAGCGTTCGTCCGCTCCGCCCACCCGGGCGAGCCAGTCGGCCATTCGGGGCAGGAACGACGGCCAGTGGGCGGTGCCCGCCGAATCCACGACGGCGGTACCGGCTTCCGTCGCGACAACGAACAAGGATTCCGGCAACACGCATTCCCCCTGGTCGGTCGCCGCCACGATAGCCGGTCAGGGCGGTCGGTGCGGGGAATTCCCCGATACCGCCCTCCGCTGCACCCATCTCCTCAACCAAGCGCCACGGAAGGCATGTTCACCGTGGTAATGGAGGCGTTCCGCCCGGCATCTCCGGCGGTGGAGAAGGAGGAAACGGGAAACACGTATTTCCTCTGCGGGCCGCCACCCTGCGGTGTCAGAGTGGGCGACAGGGCGATCGGGGGAAGTCCGGCAGCCCATCGGGCCGCTGTTGTGCGAAAAGGACGGAATTCTGCATGCCTTTGATCTTCGTGAATTACCGGACCGGTGACGAGGAGGCGACCGCCACGCTCGTGGACCGTGAGTTGTCGCGGGTGTTCGGCACCGGGAACGTGTTCCGGGCGAGCAAGTCGATCGCACCGGGGAGTCGTTTTCCCCAGGAACTGCTCACGGCCGTGCGGCGCAGCAGTGTGCTGCTGGCCGTGATCGGCCCCCGGTGGCTGGAGGCGGGGGAGCCCGGTGGGCGGAGCCCCCTGGAGGGCGAGGAGGACTGGACCCGGCGGGAGATCGCGGAGGCGCTCGACACCGGAGCCGTGGTCGTCCCTCTGCTGGTCGGCGGGGCGAAGCGGCTGCGGCACGAGGACCTCCCCGCCCGGATCAGGGGCCTCGCCGACTGCCAGTACTGCAGGTTCAGCCACCGCAACGTCGGCGCCGACCTCGGGAAGCTGGTCGACGACCTCGTGAAACTGCCCGAACTCCACGCCGCCGCACGGGACAACGGGTACCGGCGGGCCCCGGCCCGGCCGGAGGAACCCCTGCACCGGACCGGCGTCGCCCCGGTGATCCAGCACACGCAGCACGGGGGGATCGGGAGGGTCGGCGAGTTCTCCGGGACCTACATCCATGAGGCCGGGGGACCGGTCCACACGGGCAGCGGTCATCTCTACCAGTACCTGCCGGGTGACGGCGGCGCCGCGCACGGTACGGATGACGAGCAGCCATGACCGGGGCCGACCGGATGCGGGTGTCACCAGCTGCGGACGTCTTCACGGGTATCTGCCGGAGCGTCGAGGCGTTCTGCGCCGACACGGCGCTGCCGTGCTGGCCCGCGACACCGTGCGAGGCCGGTGCGCCCGGCTCCTGGGAGGAGCTGAGGCGTCACGCCGGCGACTCCGCTCCTGGCGGCCCCGAGCGGATCGCCGCTTGGCATCATGTCGCGCACCACCTCCGCGAGGAGTCGGCGACCGGCGACGAACGGATCTGGACGCTGACCGCCGTCGGGCTGCTCGCTCCCCGGCTGCGCGGGGCGGCGTACGCGATCGCCCGCCGGACGGGAGCCGAACGGGCCGATGTCGGGTCCGCACTGCTGTTGGGAGTACTGGAGGGCGCGCGGACTCTCCCGGAGCGCTCGGCGGACGTCGAACGGCACCTGATGGACGCGGCGTTCGCCAGCGGCTGGCGGACCGGGCGACGCGGTTGCCGGGAGGTCCCGGTGGCGGAGTGGGGCGAGGAACGGGACGGGGCGGTGCCCTTGTCGGCGGTCCGGACGCCCGCCGGCGTCGTGTCCGCCGGCGCGATGTCCGGGAGGCTGCTCCAGCGGGTCCAGGGCGAACGCCTGGGTGCGCTGGCCCACCGTCTGGGCCTTCTGCCGCACGTGCGCCAGGTCCGCCGGACCGCCCGCTCCCGGTCCCGCGGACCCAGCGGCGGACTGCACGGCGGCGACCACCGCGCACGAGGCGAGCAGCCCGCCCTCTTCCAGATGCCCGAGACAGGAGGAGCCGCCCATGCGGGGCCGTCGTGACGAGTTCGTGCCGTTCTCGGTGGTCTTCGGCCTTCCGACGGAGGTCGGTCTGTGGACCGCCGCGAACGCCCTGGGCCTGAGCCTGGCCACCGCGTACCGCCGGATCGGCCGCGGCGACTTCCCCTGCGCCCTGCGCAAGGTCGGCCGGACGTACGTCGTACGGATGCCGGACCTGATGCGCGCACTGCGCATCCAGGACGTGCGCGTCCATCACGACGACATCGAGGCGGGCGCCCGTTTCGCGGCCGGGATGACCGACGACTGACCCCGGATGCGACGAGGTTCCGGACCGCACGGCGCGGCCCGGAACCTCGTGGCGGCGTTCGGTGCTCAGCCGCCGTAGGTGGCTTGGGTGACGGCGAAGACGTTGCGGCTGCCCGTGGTCTCCTGCAGTGACCACAGCAGGTCGGGATCGATGGCGTCCTCCCAGTAGGAGAGGCTCTCGCCGCCGCCCACCCAGGGGAAGGTGGACGGGCCGGCGGTCGGGGTCCAGTAGTGGAGCTTCTTCTGCCCCGAGGAGTTGAACCACCACCGGCCGTTGTGGGACGCCGTGCCGAGGATACGAGATGGGAACTCGTGAGGGGTTGACCCCAACACGCTTTCCAAACGGCCTCGAGTCCTTGTCAGTTGTCGGTGTCCTCGGGGTTCCGGGGCGAGGCGTAGACGAGATGGACGGTCCGGTCTGGTGCGTCGACGAGGTACCGAACGCGTCCGCCGGCAGTCACCTCGTACTCCCACTGGGGCAGCTCGTGCCCTCCGAGGCTGCGGGACGCCAAGCGGCCCCGCAGGCGATGTTGCCGATCGGGGTCGGTCAGGGACAGCGGGTCGGCGCGGAGCGCTTCGACGCATCGGCGGGTGTTCCCAGGAGCCTCTGCGCAGAGACCGCCCCATCCCTTGGCCGCTTCATTGGTGGCAAAGCGTTGCCTCCACTCGTTGCCGGTCGGTGGTGGCGGGACATCGTCGCCGCGTTTGGGGCTCATGGTGCGAGCACCTCGCCGTGGTCCTCGTCGGGAAGCGGTTCGGCGAACTGCGCGGCGAGCTCGGGATCCGCCAGGATCCGGGCGGTGGCGCGCCACTCGACGATCACGCGGTGCAGGTTGGCGTGGACGTCCAGTTCCACCGCGTCGCGGGTGGCGTTCACGAGGTCGACGACGAACTCTCGAACCTCGTCGGCCGACAGATGCCGACTCCAGGGAAATACCTCGGGGAACGCGAGAAGGACGGCGCGGGCCCCCTCGTCGCTGGTGATCAGCGCGGCGAACAGGCGGGCGGTGACGTCTGCGGTCTCCTCGCGCTGGCGGTCGTGGCGCTCGGTGGTGAGGTACAGATCCTCGCCGTCACGGCGCGTGACGTGAACGCGCTGGGCTTGTTCAACGGTGTCCGCGACGCGCTTGGAGTTCTTCGACAGATCGGAGAACGACACAGTGAGGGTGGACATGGAGCGACGCTACTTCGGAATGTGTTCCGAAGTTAATCGAGATGCCCGTCGAGATCGTCACCCCCCGGTGCCCGTCCTGTCAGAGCCGGCTCGGCTCCACCAACGGCCGGTCGAGGCTGGAGAACGACGAAGGCCCGGGCCGCCGAGCGGTCCGGGCCTTCCGCCGGCGGAGGATACGAGATTCGAACTCGTGGGTGATGGCCGCCAATACGCTTTCCAGCTGTTCGTCCGGCTGTCCGGAAGGGGCCGCCGCATGTGGCCTGGCCTGCGGCGGAGCGTCCGGTCACCAAGGTTCTGACGGCAATGGACGGAAGCGAACGCAACCAGAACCGCACCCGGAGCCGGGCCACGCTCCGCCCGGCCCGGCGGTCGTGCCGGCGGGTGACCGGGGGCGCGATGCACTGCGGTCGGGCGTAATGGAAGGACCCGCACCGCGGCGGACTCCGCGGGGGGTGCCGGGACCGATCGAGCCGGTGCCGAGTGCCGCGACCGGAGGAGGACGGCGGTGAGCGAGGATGAGCGGTGAGCAGCCGGCCGGCGCAGCGGGGCCGGACCAGTCGGAGGGGTGCGGCGAACGCCTGTTGGGGGCGCTGCTCGACCAGGCCCACGAGCTTCCGCCCCCGCTGATCGCCCCGCTGGTCGCCGACGTGGTGCGCGGGTTCGGCGGCCGTGACCCGGTGCTCCTGCTGCAGGACTACGGCCAGCTGGCGCTGGTGCCGCTGCCTGGGCGGGGGCTGGACGCGGGGGAGCCGGTGCCGATCGACGGTTCCCCGGCGGGTGCGGCCTTCCTGCGCGGTGTTCCCGTCGAGGAACCGCAGACCGACGGGGTGCGGGTGTACCTGCCGCTACTGGACGGCGGTGACGAGGCGGGGGTCCTGGCCCTCACGCTGGATGCCGTCGATGACGAGGACCGGCGGTTCCTGCGGCGCCTCGCCGCCCTGGTCGCCGATCTGCTGATCACCAAGAGCGGCTACACCGACCGGATCTTCCAGGCCCGGCGCCTCGAACCGATGAGCGTGGCCGCCGAGATCCAGTGGTCGCTGCTGCCGCCGCTGTCGATGTCCGTTCCGCAGGTCGCCGTGGCCGGCATCCTCGAACCCGCCTACCAGGTGGCCGGCGACAGCTTCGACTACGCGCTGAACGACGGCCTCCTGCACGTGGCCACGATCGACGCGATGGGTCACGGACTGGACGCCGCGACCATGGCGACCGTGGCCATCGGCGCGTACCGGCACGCCCGGCGTGCCGACATCGGGCTGGCCGAGATCTACGCGTTCATGGACCGGGCCATCGCCGAGCAGTTCGGCCCCGACCACTTCGTCACCGCGCAGATGATGCGCCTGGACACCGGGACCGGCCACCTGCAGTGGGTCAACGCCGGCCATCCCCAGCCGCTTCTGATCCGCGACCACGTCGTCGTCGAGCGGCTGGAGAGCGCCACGACCCTGCCGGTCGGGTTCGGCGGCGAGGAGCCGGTGATCAGCGAGCGGGCGTTGCGGCACGGTGACCGCGTCCTGTGCTTCACCGACGGCCTGGTCGAGGAGCGCGCGCCCGGCGGGGAGCAGTTCGGGGAGGAGCAGCTCATCGACTGGGTCAACCGCGTGGAGCGCTCGCAGACCGGGGTGCGGGCCGTGGTGCGAGCACTCTCCCACGTCCTGAAGGAGAAGCGGGGCGGTCGCACGAGCGACGACGCCACCCTCTTCCTGATCGAGTGGCGCTGACGCACCGGCCCCGACCACGGCGTTTGTCACCCGCCAGGTCGGCCCGGCAGGGGCGGAGTACCGTGGGGATGTCGGAGCGGCCCGATCCCGCCGCTCCCCGGAGGCCGGCCCCCGCGCGGCGGCCGGTGCCCGTGCCCGTACCCGTACCCGTACCCCTGCCCGCGGACAGCCGGCGAGCCATGTCGGACGGAACCGGTGCCGCGATCCCGGAACTCCGTCCGGCCGGGGCGTTGACCGAACGGGCAGACAGGAAAGGCGGGGTGGAGAGATGTCCGTCTACGTGAAACTCTCGGCCGACGCCCGGGTGCCGGCCGAGCCCTCGAAGGGGCCGCTGGACCTGCAGTACGAGGACAGTGCGGACGGTGTCACCTTCGAGTACGACCTGCACCCGAGCGGTGCGCTGCGCGTTCTGCGGGTCTTCGAGGACACGCCGTACCGGATCGAGGTCTGCTTCGGCCCCGGGGCGTGGCTCCAGGTCGTGGGCAACTACCTGCGAAGCGGCGCCGAGTACTGACGGCACCGACGGCACCGACGGCGGTCCGTTCCGGGCGGACCGCGGGCCCTCGGCGGCGGTCGCCCGGCTGCTCAGACGCGCCCGTAGCGGACCGCCTGGTCGGCCAGTTCCCGGGCCATCTCCTCGGAAACGGTCGGACGCGTGCGGTGGATGGCGTTCAGATAGTCCTCGGTACCGGGTTGGGTCCGTTTCCCCGTGTCGAGGGTGCGTTCGAAGGTGCTCTGGGCGACCGCCATGGCGACCTGCCGGATGTCGGCGGGGGTGAAGCCCTCACTGGCTTCGGCGAGGACCGCCGTGTCGGCCGCGGTACCCGTTTTCGCCGTGTAGCCGGCCCACAGCGCGTCACGGGCCGTGGCATCGGGCGGCCCGACCGGAAGGACGTAGTCGAACCGGCCGTGACGCAGGAACGCCGGGTCCAGGGCGGCCACCGCGTTGGTGGCGCAGACGAGGAGCCGGCCGTCGCGCTCACGGAACCGCACGATCGACTTGAGGAGCTCGTTGACCACGCCGACCGACGTGGGGGCGGCGAGGTTGCGCGTACCGGCGATCTCCTCGACCTCGTCGATGAAGAGCAGCACGTGGTCGAGCTGTGCCACCTCCTCGAAGCGGCGGCCGAGTTCGGTGGCCAGCCCGTCCTCGGACGCGAGCCGGGAGGGGAACAGCTCGATGAACGGCCAGCCGAGCCGACCCGCCACGGCCTTGGCGAACGTGCTCTTGCCCGTGCCCGGCGGACCGAACAGCACGACCGCGCGGGGCGGTTCCACCCCGTGGGCGTCCGCCAGCTCGGGGTTCGCCAGGGGCAGCACCAACCGCCGTTCGATGAGCCGCTTCTCGTCGGTCATGCCCGTGAGCCGTTCCCAGAGGCCGGCTTCGGGCATGACCGCGCCCAGCATCGCCAGGACCGTCGGGCCCTGGGGGCTGACGACCTCCGACTTCTCGAAGTACGTGAGCCCGCGGTGGCGGCGGAACCCGGAGTCGGCCAGCGCGGTGGCGCCGGTCTCCTCCTCGGGCAGCAGCGCTGCGACGATCCTGGCACCGGCGTCCCGCAGCCGGCGCTCCAGCGCGGACAGCAGGGCGCTGCCGACGCCCAGGTTCCGCCAGCCGGGGTGCAGGGCGATGCGCAGCACCCATGCCCGGTCCCCGTCGACCCGGCCCACCGCCGCGCCCACGAGACGTCCGTCGGCGACCACGACGACGCCCGGATCACGTGCCTGCAACGCGGCGACCACGTCGGAGAGGCGGAAGACGGCGGCGCGGTCCGTGGTGGCGCTCTCCGCGTCGAGCCGGACCACCGCTTCGAGGTCGTCCGGTGTGAAGTCCCGGACATGCCAGACCGCCATACACCGCCTCGATCGAACGTCGCGCGCCCCGCCCCTCGGACCCATCATCGGCCGACCCGGGTGTGGCCGCCTGCCCGGGCGGAGCGGCCCGGCGCGTGCCTGGGACCCGCGCGCGCCTGGGACCCGCGCGCCCGGGGCCGTTCACCGGGGCCGTTCAGCCGAGCAGGAGTTCCGCGGCCGGGGTGTGGTTTCCGGTCGCGGAGGCGCCGGCCATGGCCGAGGCGGCGGTTGCCGGATCGGTGCCGGGCGGCACCACCAGCAGGAGGAAGTGGTCCTGGAGGCCCCGGGTGACGCTGATCGTCGCGTCGCTGCCGGTGAACCAGTTGATCCTGACCGTCAGGCCGTTCGCCGCGACGGACCGGGGCACGCCGTTCCAGGCCTCGGTGTCGAGGCCGACCCGCAGGATGCGCCCGTAGTGGGCGCCGAGCGCGGTGATCAGGTCCGGCAGTTCGGCGAGGACGTGGTTCGAGCGGGGCCACCAGGCCCCGTCGAAGACACCCTCCCGCGACATCGTCGGCTCCAGCGTCAGACGTGGCAGCAGTGGGGCACCGGGCACCGTCCATGGCCCGGGGGAGGAAGGAATGGGAAGGGGGATCGGCATCATCTGAGGCCGCCCGTCCGGTCCGCGAGGGACCCGTCATGACCCAGGGCGACGTCGACGCTGATGCCGGTGTCCGGAATGTCCTCGGTTGCCCTCCACGTTACTCCGCCGTAGCCGCCCCTGGCCCGACCGGCGCGGGAGTAGCCTCGGAGACATCCAGGGCATCCCGTATCCCGGTCCCCGTTCCGGCTTCGTTCTGGGTGCAGGACAGCCCGGCAGGCCCCGCCCCGGCGGGCGGCCGGAGATGGGAACGGTGAACGCCGTGACTACTCACTCGCCCCAGCCGGCCCGGCCCGGCCACGGCCTCACGGTCGCCGACGCCATGGAACCCTGCGACTACCAGATAGCCGACGACAGCACCGTCGACCAGGCCGACGACATCCTTCGCGGCGCCCACCTGGACTACCTCCTCGTCCGCGGCCACGACGGCCGGTGCGAAGGGCTGGTGACCCGCACCGGACTCCACCCGTTCCTGGCCCGCACCTGGTCCACCGACCGGACCGCGATCAGCGCCACCTCGCACCAGCGCGGCCCGTTCGCCTGGCCGACCATGGGCCTGGCCCTGGCCGCGCTCGCGATGCGGATCAAGCACCTGGCGGTCTGGCCCGTCGTCGACGAGGACGGCTACATCCTCGGCGTCCTCACCGCGGACCGCGCCACCGGTCTGCTCGCCGTCACGCCCACTCCGTGAAGCCGTCGCTGTCCGCACCGTGAGAACCAGTCGGACCGCCCGGGACCAGAACCGGGACCACGGCATGACGAAGGCCCGGACGCAGTACGGTCAGGCCTTCGTCCGCCCGGCTGTCCGGGGGCGGTCGGATGCGTCCTGACCAGCGGTGGAGCGACTTGCTCACCAGGCTCCGGACGGCGCTGAACGAGCGTGAACGCAACCAAGACTGCAACCACGGGTACCCGTGTGCCGGGTCGTGCTCCCTGCGTCGGCCGGTCGCACGAGCACGCTCGCGGCAGCGACCACTTGTCTCGGCGCTCCGCACGCGACTTCCCGGGAGCGGAGATCGGTCGGCAGCCCTTGCCGGACAGCACACCCGGCGCCGTCAAGCCCTGAACGGGGGACGCCGCCGGTCGCTCACCCCAGGCCGGCGCAGGTTCCGGCGTCGACGAGGCCTTGCCACGCCTTCCCGAGGGCCTCCCGGTCGGAGACGTCGTAGAAGTTCACGGACACGGCGAACTGGCGCCGTCCGTCCGCCGAGCCGAACATGCCGGTGCTGTAGCCGGGGATGCCGCCGGTGAGGCCCCAGTACAGCCCGCACGGCGTGTCGTACCGCATGAGGCCCAGGCCGTAGTCCTTGCCGTCGCCCAGGCCGGTGGTGCGCTGCATCTCGGCGAGTTCGGCGGGGCGGAGCAGCTTGCCTCCGAGCAGGCCGGCGATGAAGCGGTTGAGGTCGGCGGTGGTGGAGATGCCGCTTCCGGCCGGGCCGGCCCAGGAGGGGTTCTCCAGGGTGACGTCGACCGGCCCGGTGGGCAACTGGAGGTATCCGTGGGCATGCGGGCCGGGTACGAACGGCGAGCTGACGGGCATGGAGGTGTGGGTCAGGCGGAGCGGGCGGATGATCCGGCGCTCCACCTCCTCGTTCCAGGGGTGCCCGGTCACCTTCTCGATGATCATCCCGGCCAGGACGTAGTTGGTGTTGGAGTAGCTCCACGCTGCGCCGGGAGCCGAGGAGGGCGGGAAGGTGTTGGCGATGTCGACCAGGTCCTGGGCCCGGTAGTTCTTCCACCGGCCGCTCTCGGCCCAGTCGGGCTTGCTGAAGTCGAACGCCGGGGCGCCGGTGTGGTTGGGCAGGCCGCTGGTGTGGTTGAGCAGCTGGCGCACGGTGATGGCGGCGCCGTTCGGCACCTCGCCGGGCAGGAGGCGCTCGATCGGATCGTCCAGGCCCAGCCGGTGCTCACCGGCGAGTTGGAGGACCACCGTGGAGACGAAGGCCTTGGTGACGCTGCCGATGCGGAACCGGCCGTTCTCGTCGACCGGCGCGCCGGTGGCGACCTCCGAGGTGCCGGCCGCGCCCCTCCACACCGGACGGGAGCCCTCCCGGACGGCGCCCAGGGCGGCCGAGGCGCCGCCCTGCTTCACCATGGCGGCCACTGCGGCGTCCAGGGCGCCCCGGTCCACCCGGGCGGCGCCGCTCCCGGCCGTCGGGCTCGGGCCGCCGTCGGCCGGGGCACCCTGCGCCGACGCGGCCGACGTGGCCGACGCGGCCGGGGCCGCGGTGGCCAGCAGGCCGGCGCCGACCAGCGCCGTCACGGCCAACCGGAGCCGCTGGCGGCGCGGTCGCGTTCCTGGTGTGCCGTAGTCCGACAGAGTGCCGTTGTTCCCCGTCATGTGCCCCGCCCCTTCCGAACGGGCGGCGCCCTGTCGGCCTCCGTCCCCTTGCGTGACACCCTGTCAGTTCGCCCCGGGACCAGTCCTCCGCCGCAGGTGCCGTCCGCATCCCATCCCTGGCGTGACGTCTCCCCCTGGACGGGTAGGCCTCAGGTCGGGGACGGCCTGCCGGGTGGCGGCGGACGTCGGTTCAGCGGTGGGGGTTCTCCGAAAGGCCTGTGAACGACGAAGGCCCGGACCGCTGAGCGGTCCGGGCCTTCTGCCGGCGGAGGATACGAGATTCGAACTCGTGAGGGGTTGCCCCCAACACTCTTTCCAATTCTCTCGAACCCTGTACGTCGCAGTCCGCGGCTGTTCTGACCAGCGCCGGAGAGGCTTGGGGGGAGGCCTCTGGACCCTGCCGTACGGGTATGAACGAGACCAGAACTGAGACCAATGTGCTTGGTCCGGGGGCTGTTCGGGCCTCTGGACGGCCGAAGGTGCTTCGTGGATTGACCTGCAAGGAAGTTGATGGCGTGTCAGTCATGCGCGCGATGATGGTGACGGGGGCGACGTGCCCTCCGATCGCGCGGAGAGGAGAACTGGTGAAGCGCTGGTTGCTGATGACGCAGGAGAGGGGATCGTCCTCCAGCTCGGATCCCAAGATTGAGGAGTGGGAGAACGGGCATTTCGCGGTCGGGGACGCGTCTGCCCATGTGGGTGACTCCGTCCTGTTGTGGCGCCGCGGGCGTGGTGGCGGGGCCGTTGCGCTCGGGCGGATTGTCGAGACGGCTGTCATCGGGTCGCCTGCATCGCTTCGGTCGATGATTCTAGGCCAGCCGGACGTTGAAGAGCCCGCGCAGACTGATGAGGCCCGTCCGGCTCGATGTAGGGTGCGTGTGGACTTTGACAGGCTGTTTCCGGCCTCACCGTTCTCGGCTGGCTCGTGGGGTGTTCCCGCGCTGGGGCAGATCGTTCGGGCGGCGGGCCGTGACCTTACAGCAATCTCCTTGACGGACGCACAATGGGAGGCGCTCAATCGATGGATTGAGCGACCGCAGCCGCCAGCGGAATGGCTTTCGGCGTGGAACATTCCCCCCGGGTCTGTGGTCAGCCGTGCCCAACTGCACGATGTCTACGGTGGGAACTCACGGGTTGTAGCCGGTCCAAGTGCGAAAACGCGGAACGTATTCCTCTTCCTAAACCGAGATCCCGCCGTCCCTGAGTTGACTCCACGTCTGAGCGGAGATGTTCTGCTCGCGCCTGGGCAAGTGCAACTTGGCGATCGCCTTTCCATGGAGAATCTCGGGGTTCTGAGCCATCTTCGACGCGGACTGCCGTTGCGCGTCTTCGAGGTGCGGCGCGGCGAATGCTTCTACCTCGGGGAGTTCGTTATCATCGAGAACCTCCCGGTCGCCCGGTGGATTGAAAGCGGCGAGCCAAAAGTCCGCAACTTTGGAGATATTGAATTCGTCCAAGTGCGGCATGCGCCAGTTTTTCGGCTTCGCCAACTGAACGGTATCCGACCGTTTGCAGACGGATCCGACTCCTTCGACAGGGCTCCCCGGATCAGTCTGAGTCTTCGGTTGGCTAGTACGGACGATGAGTGCGATGCGGCCCCCAGGTGTAGCGACTATGAACCGCCAGTCGAGGCGGCCCCGGCGGAGGTATCCGGCGAGGCGAGTGGCAGTACGGGAGCGAACACCATTCGAAGGCTGCTGAGCCTGCTGGAGCATGATCCTGAAGCCGCCCAGGCGATTGGCGAGATCGACGAAGCCCAGGCATTCGCGACTCTTGTGCAGCACGCGAGGAGGCGTGCCGATCTCGCTGAGTTGCGTGTGGTGGCAGAGAACCCGGATAGCATGGAGAGTGATCTCCAGAAGTGTCTGGAACGCATGACCTGGGTGTTCGGTGCGGAGTTCCTCTCTGGCTCCGCTCGGCGGGACCTAACAGCGCAGGATCAGCTCGACCTGTCCCTGATCAGGCCGGATGGGTCTCTGCACGGTGTAGAGATCAAGAAGGCCAAGATCGGTAGCCTCGTCAAGAAGCATCGCAATCACCTCACTGTCGGCGCAGACATCAATGATGCGATGGGTCAGGCGCTGAACTACCTGCGAAGCCTCGACGAGCATCGGCATCAGATCTTGGCTGACTTCAGCATCGACTGCCGCCGTGCCACGATGACCGTTGTAATCGGGCACGCGTCGTTCGTTACAGGAAAGATCACTGCCGAGCAGGTTGCCGAGACGATCAGGACCTACAACAGCAACATGACCCGGATCACGGTCGTCACGTATGACCAACTCATCGAAGCCGCCCAGCGCAGTCTCGATCTCGCGGAGCCGTCTGTTGCTGACCGGTAGGACGTGCCGCAGGATCTGGCGAGGTCGGCAACGTACGGGCGTCCGAGTCGGTGCCCTGTCGAATTGAGGCGCCGCCGCGTGGCGCTTCAAGGGCTGGGCGCACTTGAGTGCAAGACGTGGAGACGAGGTAGGGCCCCGACCGTAGTATGGTCGGGGCCCTCGTTCTCCCCAACGAGCAGGGGCCGGAGGCTCACGGGAAGCCGGATTCGGCAGTCTTCGACGGACGCATCATCCGGGCTCGGGGATGCGCCAGACGATCCGAACCTGCTCGTCCAGGGGGAGCGAGGGGCCGCCGATGTAGATGCGATGGATCAAGTACAGCACCGCGAGCTGGAACGCTTCCGGCCCGAGGTCTTTCATGGTCGAGCGGCTCAGCCTTTTCACCTGCCGGACGGTGCGCGGATCGGCTTCGAGGGGACCGAGTTCCGCCACGAGTTCCGGTTCGAGCTCGCCGTCCTCGCGCATGGCCGAGATCGAGCGCTGGAGAAGATCCGGCTCGACCTCGAACCGGGTGACAACGCGGTCGATGACGTACCGGTGCAGTACATCTGCTGCGATGTTGCCGTGCTCCACGGGCTCCTCGCCCGTGCAGCTTGGGCACCCTTCGCACTCGTCGGAGCCGAAGACGGCCTCCGACTCCTCGTCTGCCTGCCGAGTGGACATGAAGCAGGAGGCAACCCACATGAGCTCCGGCCGACTCAACTCCAAGTCTTCTGCTGACGACAGGTCGTGGTCGTTCCAGAGGCGAACTGCGGCCTCGTCGTCTGCCACGAAGTCCGGAGGCGGCATCTCGGAGCGCATCAGGGACGCCAGACTGACGAGATGGGGCTCCCAGTCGAGTGCGCTGTGCAGAAGGGTGGCGAGTTCGTCTCCTGGGCGTCTCCAGAAGATGAGGTCTTCGTCGTAACCGTTGACGAAGTGCAGGACGTGGTCCGCCGGGTCGAATTCGACCCCGGACATCTCTCCCAGGTGGGTGAGAACGGCCTCCCTGCCCCGGTACCGCCCCACGTAGCGACGGGCCTGTGCGACGAACGACTCCATGGTCGTGTCGGCCAGTACCGCGTTGGGGCTGACACCGATTACTTTCGGGCGGTTGAAGGGGCCGGACCGGCGGAGCTGTTGTGTTGCGTTCGCCCAGAAGAGCCGCTTGCTGTCCGGGTCGTACACCACGCAGTAGACAGGGATGTTTCCGTCCGCCCAGGTGTCGCCGTGGTGGCTGACGGGCACCGCGTAGCCGTTGGCTCGGCGCCACTTGTCCCCACCCTTGACCTGGATCCTGATCACGTCGCTCGTCACGTGTTCGTCCTCGACGAATGTGACGTAGAGGTCCTCGCCGAAGTCGTTCTGCCCGGAGATCTCCTGAACGATGTGATCATGCTCCTCAAGGAGAGCGCGTACCGCGTTCACGGCCGCCTGGCCAACACGCCGGCCCTTGGGGATCTTCGGCATGTCGCCCTCTCCGGAGGTTCCTCATCCGCCCCGCGCGAGTTCCGAGACGGTGTCTTCCCGGTGATTCTGCCCTGCGCTTCTGACACAGGGGCCAGCGCACGAACGGAGCGGACGTGACACGACCGATGGCTGGAGCGGAGAACGACGAAGGCCCGGACCGCTGAGCGGTCCGGGCCTTCTGCCGGCGGAGGATACGAGATTCGAACTCGTGAGGGGTTGCCCCCAACACGCTTTCCAATTCTCCCGCACCCCGTCCGCCGGGGTTCACATCTGTTCTGACCTGCGGTGGAGTGAACCGACGGGTAGTGGCCGAACCTGGTCGGACGGGGGTGAACGAGACCAAAACTGAGACCACTGCCTGTCGGTTCGGACGGTCCGCCAGTCCCATGCCGACGGTCTGTGGCGCTCGGACTCGTTGGATGGCGCAGGCAGACTCACCGCAGTACCTGGTCGGCTCCCCGGCCATCCCGCCGGGAGCGGTGCAGTGTCGGACGGAGCGCGGCGCCTGTCCAGCGCCAGGTGCTGTGGACGCCGGGCGTGGCCGCCGTCCTCGCCGTCACGGCGACCTTCGTCGCCCACAACGTCCTCTACACGTACGTCGCCGCGCTGCTCGCGCCACTGGGGCTCGACGGCAGGACGGACACCGTCCTGCTCGTCATCGGAGTGTCCTCACTGGTGAGCATCCTCGGCACCGGCGCCCTGATCGACCGCTGCCTGCGTCCCCTGACCGTCGCCGCCTCCGTCGTCCTCGCCGCGGCGCTGGCCGTCACCCTCGGCGGACGGCGGCACGCCTTCCCGGGGCGGGGCGGCACTCGTTCGTGTGAGCGAAGCTGCCGCTGAAAGTGAGGAAAGCCACACCCCGACATGGTCCCCCACGTCCGCTAGGGTCGACTTAGATCCGCCCTGAACAGGGATTTTGCGTCGGCCACAGCGATGTGACCGCCGCGGGTCTGGCCTTTCCTGGAGATTTGCATGACCGATCTGGCATTTCGCTCCGCAGGTCAGCTCGCCGCCGCAGTCGCGGCGAAGGAGGTGTCGAGCACCGAGTTGCTCGACCACTACCTCGCCCGGGTGGAGCGGCTCGATCCGAAGGTGAACGCCGTCGTCGCCCGGGACGAGGAAGGGGCGAGGGCCGCGGCACTGGCGGCGGACCGCGCGGTCTCCCGCGGCGAGCCGCTCGGCCGCCTGCACGGCGTCCCCGTGACGATCAAGGACAGTCTCGAGGTTGCGGGCATGCGGACCACCGGGGGGTCGACCCGCTGGGGACACCATGTCTCGACGAGCGACGCCGAGTCGGTCGCGCGGCTCAAGAACGCGGGAGCGATCGTGTTCGGCAAGTCCAACATGCCGCCCGACGCCCGGGACTGGCAGACCTACAACGAGGTCTACGGGACCACGAACAATCCGTGGGACCCGACCCGCGGACCCGGCGGTTCGTCCGGTGGGTCCGCCGCGGCACTCGCTGTAGGGCTGACCGGCCTGGAGCTCGGCGGCGACTCGGCAGGCTCGATACGGGTGCCCGCCCACTTTTGCGGCGTCTACGGGCTGCGCCCGTCATTCGGGATCGTGCCGAGGTACGGGAGCGTCTCGGGACATGCTCCTGGGACGCTGGCGGATTTCGATATGGCGGTACTCGGCCCGCTCGGCAGGCACGCCGATGACCTCGACCTGGGCCTCGACGTCCTCGCGGGAGCAGACCACGACCGCGCTCCGGCGTGGCGGCTGGAGCTGCCCCCCGCCAGGTCGAGCACTCTGCGGGAGTTCCGGGTCGCGGCATGGCTCGACGACCCGTTCTGCCCCGTCGACAGCGAGCTGGTCGCGATCATGAGGACGGCGCTGGAGGCGGTGCGGGCCGAGGGCGCTGTCGTGGTCGAGGGCGAGGGACCGGTCGGGCTCGAAGAGACGATGGCTCTCTATCAGCCGTTGCTGATGGCGCAGAGCGGGCTGGTCGAGCCGGACGAGTCGTATGCCGGGCTTGTGGAGCGCGCTGCGGCGGAAGGGGCCGCGGGCGGGTTCGCGTCGGACCTGACGCTCCGCTTCCGTGACTGGCACGCGCTCGACGAACGCCGGCAGCACTCCCGCCGCCGCTGGGCCGAGTTCTTCCGCGACGTCGACGTGCTCATCTGCCCGGTGAGCCCTACGGCCGCCTTTCCCCACGACCACCGACCCGACCCCGGCTGGTCGGTCCGGACTCTGCGGGTCAACGGCGCCGGCCGGCCGTATCGCGAGATGCTCACGTGGATGGCGCCGTCGGCGGTCAACCATCTGCCCGCGGCGGTGGCGCCTGTCGGGGCGACCCGGGACGGGCTTCCTGTCGGCATCCAGGTGATCGCGTCCTACCTGCACGACCGCACCGCGGTCCAGTTCGTGCGGTGCCTCGCGGAGGTGATCGGCGGGTTCCGCCGTCCGCCGGGATTCTGAGAGCCGCGCCGGGCTGCCGGCCTGTGGCATAGAGACGGGCGACCCGGCCGCCGCGTTCTCGTCGTGTGCGGAACGCTTCCCTGGCCGAGGGTGCCTGCGGGCGGGCCCGGCCGGTCGTGGTCAACCCCCGTCGCGGGTGGCGGGGGTGCCCCGCCGGGCCCGTCGGCAGGGAAGGTGCGGTCCGCGGTCCGTGACAGGACAACCTGGGCTGCTGCCCCTCGCACCGGGGCCGGACCACTCCCCCGGGACGCTGTCGGTCAATTCGGTCCCGCGCGTGACGTCGGCCTTCAAGACCTGGTTGTGGTCTTGAAAGCCGACGTCTTCGTACGAGTGTGGTGCGGGGTCGGCTTCGTGGGCCCGGTGGACCACGGAGGCCGACCAGGTCACCGGGCTCGGCCCCGTCCTGACCGGTCGCGAACCTGTCGGCGACGGGTGAAAACTGACCGCTGAACGGCGGATCAAAGGGGACCCACCTCGCGATCGTCTGATCATCCTGATCTTCATTGAGGGTCAGGAGGAGAGGGTGATCCACGTGGAGGACTGGGCTGAGATCCGTCGGCTGCACCGGGCCGAGCAGATGCCGATCCGGGCGATCGCCCGGCATATGGGCATCTCGAAGAACACGGTGAAGCGGGCCCTGGCCACCGACCAGCCGCCCGTCTAACAGCGTCCGCTGGGCGGCCCCGACAGTGCCGGGTATGCCAGCCAGGCACTCGATTCCGGCGAGGTGTTCGGCTGAGGCCCACTGGACGAGGTCGGCGAGCGGGTGGCCGGCCTGGACGGTCACGGCCACCGTGTCGTCGTCCACCCGCTTCACGGCGATGCCCCGGCTGTTCATCACGGCGACGGTGCCCTCGTGGCCGGTGTCGGAGGCGATGACGTTGCTGCCGTGGCCGAGGGTGAGGGGCGCGTCCTCCTGCCGGTCGCCGATCGTACGGACCAGTTCGAACCAGTCGTCGGGGTCGGTGACCTGCAGGACGTCGCCGGCCAGGCCGCCGAGCCGCAGGGTGGTGAGGGACGCGAGCGTGGTGCTGGGCACGGGTGGCCCTCCTAGGGTTCGTCGGTGATCGCCTTCAGGGCGAGGGTCCGCAGCGGGGCGAGGCGGGTGCGGTTGTCCTGGTGGTGGTAGACGGCGTTGGTGCAGATGGCCAGGTAGCGGCCGGTGGCCGGGGCGAGGTAGAGGCTGGTCCCGGTGAAGCCGTGGTGGTAGGCGACCCGGCCCTCGTCAGCGAGGATCCAGGCCAGCCCCCGGTCGAGGCCCGGCTCGATCTCGGCCTGTGGCTGCATGCTGTGGGTGAGCCAGCGGCCCAGGGGAGCGCCGGCGGCGTGCGGGGTCAGCAGGTGGGTGGCGAAGGCGGCGAGGTCGGCTGGAGTGGTGAACACCCCGGCGTGGCCGGCGACTCCGCCGAGCAGGGCGGCGTTGTCGTCGTGCGGCATGCCCCACAGCCGGGGCCCGCCGGTCAGTCGCTGCTCGGTCGGGGCGACCCGGGCGGAGCGGGGCACCGGTCCGTACGTCGTGTTCGGCATGCCGAGGTGCTGCCAGAGTTCGGCCGCCAGCTCGTCCAGGCGCCGGCAGCGGTAGTGGGCCAGGGCCAGGCCGAGGAGGATGAATCCGCGGTTGATGTAGCGGTGTCCGGCTCCGGGGTCGGCGATCAGCGGCTCTCCGCAGATCAGTTCGGCCAGCGGTTCGGGGCGGTTGCGGTACTGGTCGAGGCGGGTGTCGGCCCGCAGGCCGGAAGTGTGGGCCAGGATCTGGCGAACCGTCACCTGTCCGCCGGGCGCGTCGGCCGGGATGCCGGTCAGCAGATCGCGGAGTGGGGTGTCCAGGGTGAAGCCGTCGATGAGGGAGGTGCCGACCAGCGGCCAGGTGGCCAGGACCTTGGTCAGCGAGGCCACGTCGTACACCGTGTCCGGCCCCGGCCGGGCGTCGCCGCACTCGGGGGCGACGACGCCGGAGGCCAGGTAGCCGGGTTCGGTGTCGAAGGTGCCATGGGCGATGACTCCGCCGGGCACGGTGCCGTCTGCGGTCATGAGGTCCAGGCACTCGCGCAGGTCGGCGAGCGCGTTCGGCTTCCACGGCACGGTGTTGGTCACGGCTACTCCTGGTCGATCGTCAGGTCGGCACCGAGCGCGGCCAACTTCGGCAGCAGGCTGCCGTATCCGCGCCGCAGGTGATACATCCCTCGGATCGTAGAGGTGCCCTCGGCGGCGAGGGCGGCGATCACGAGAGCGGTCACCGCCCGGATGTCCTCCCCGGCCACGCCGGCGCCAGTGAGGGCGGACCGGCCCCGGACGGTGATGACCGAGCCGGTCGCGTTGACGGCCGCGCCGAACGCGGCCAAGGCCGGCAGGTGGGTGTCGCGCTGGGTGTAGATCCGCTCGTCGATGCGAGAGGTGCCCTCGGCCTGGGTGAGGAAGGCGGTCAGCTGCGGCTGCACGTCGGTCGGGAATCCGGGGTGCGGGCCGGTGGCCATCTGTACCGGCCGAGGCCCGGCCGGGAGGCTGACGGCCGTGCCGCCGTCCAGCGGGTCGAGCTGGATTCCGGCGTCGGCGAACACCGACACCAGGCCGTCCGGGAACGCGGCCGGCGGGAAGCCGTCCAGGTGGACGGTGCCGCCGGTGATGGCGGCGGCCAGCGCGAGGGTGGCGGCCTCCAGTCGGTCCGGCGGCACGGTGAACACCCCACCCCGGATGCGGTCGGCGCCAGTGACGTTCAGGGCCGTCCTACCCCGCCACTCGATGCCGACGCCGGCCTGCGAGAGCAGGGCGGCGGTGTGGGTGACCTCGGGCTCCACGCTGGGGTTGAGGATCGAGGAGGTGCCCGGGGTGCGGGCGGCCAGCAGCATCGCGGTGACCGTCGTACCCAGGCTCGGCCCCCACAAGCGGGTCTCGGCGTCGGTGATGAACGGCAGCCGCTTGCCGGTGAAGCGGGCCCGCACCCGGCCCCGCTTCACCTCGACCTCGGCCCCGGCGGCCTCCATCGCGGCCAGGTGCCGGTCGATGTAGCGGGCGCAGAAGGCGTCCCCGCCAGGGGTGGGGAAGGTGACCTTGCCGGCGCGGGCCAGCAGAGCTCCGCCCATCACCGCGGTGGTGCGGATGCGCCGTCCGAGGTCGTCCGGGATGACGGGGAAGTAGGAGTCGGCCGGTCGGGTGGCGAACTCGTCTCCGGTCACGGTGGCGCGGGTGCCGGTGCGGTGCAGGATGTCGGCGACGACCAGGGTGTCCAGGATCTCGGGCGCACCGGCCAGGGTGAGCGGGTCGTCGACGAGGATCGCGGCGGCGTACAGGTGCAGGGCGATGTTCTTGCTGCCCTGGACGGTGGCGGTGCCGGCCAGGCGGCGGCCCCCGGTGATCCGGACGGCCCGCTGGTCGGTCGTCGTGGCGGCGTCGGTGGTGGGCATGGTCACCTTCCCTGGCTTCCGGCCGGGAAGAAGCCCCCGACCTGGGTCTTCGGGTAGAGCAGGGTGTGCGCCCCGACCAGGGTGGCGGGCTGGAGCACGGTGCCGGCGGGAACGATCACGCCGTCGCCGATCACCGCGCCGAACTTCGTCTGGCCGGTGGCGATGCGCCGGCCGTCGAGGTGGGCGCAGACCTCTTCGGTGGCCGGTTCGGTGACCGGCCCGGAGGTGACCCGCAGGCCGGTGGTGGACACGAACGCACCGATGTTGACGCCGAGGCCGAGCACGGAGTCCCCGACGAAACTGGTGTGCTTCATGAAGACGCCACCGGTCAGCAGGGAGCGGGTGACCTCGGCGCCGAAGCCGATCTGGCAGCCGGGGCCGACGACGGTGTTGTCGCGCACCCGGGCGCCGGCCTCGATCACCGCGCCGGGGCAGACCAGCACCGGGCCGGTGACGTACGCGCCTTCGGCGATGACGGCTCCGGGCGCCACGATCACGTGGCCCCGAACGGTGGCGCCGGGCTCGATGGTCCCGGTCGCGTCCGGCAGCGGGATGTCCAGGTTGCCGGCCAGCAGGTCGGTGATGGCCTTCTTGAGGCCGAACACGGTCGGGCAGCAGTTCAGCAGCTCCAGCACGACCGGGTCGGTGACGTGCTCGATTTCGAAGTAGTACGCGGGGGCGGTGCGGTAGTCGATGCGCTCCAACTCGGTGTGCAGGGCGGGCGCGTCGGTCAGCCGGTGCATGGCTGGGTCTCCTCTCGGGCGAGCGAGTGGAAGAAGGAGGGCGGGGTCGGCCCCCGGGTGCCTCAGGAGGCGGGCACGTCGGGCGCGGTCGCCGCGCTCGGGGGGCTGGCCTCGGCCGGGTGGTTGTGAACAGCCAGGCCGAGGAGGGTGAGCACGGGCAGGTGCAGGGCGGCCCAGGAGGTGTCGTGAGCCGGTCGCGGTCCGCCGGGGCGGCGTGGCGCCGGCTGGTGGTCGGCGGGGAGGTGCTGGGCGTTGGCGTGGGAGGGCCTTCGGCAGCGGGGGAGGGGTGGACGCTCCCCAGTGAACTGCCGGGCGAAAGGCCGGATCCGTAGCCGGACTACGGGCCGTAGTCCGGCTACGGGTCAGATGAGCTGAACGCCCGCTCGGGCGGCGAAGTCCCGGACTCCGGGCAGCTTGCGGTCGTGCCGCAGCAGGGCGGTGGCGAGGTCACGGACGGCATCCCGGCGGACTTCCTGCGGGGCCGCCTCCTCGGCGGCCAACAGAGCCCGGTAGCACTGTTCGGGCTTGCCCCACTGGTCGAACGCGCGGGCCACGTCGGTGAAGAAGCGTGCTTGACGTTCGGCGGTCGGCAGCGCGGTGGGGTCGATCGTGGAGGCTAGCTCGACCGCTCGGCCAGCGTCGCCGAGCTCGTAGTGCACCGACAACTCGTGCAGGGTGACGCCTTGGATGCCGTCCACCAGGCCGGAGGCCCGACCAGCTACTGCGGCGCTGTCTGCGGCCTCGCGGATCAGCGAGTGCGCGTAAGCGCGGTCTCCGGTTTTCGCGGCGGTGTAGGCCGCGGTGGCGTAAAGGTCGCCGCGGGCGGCCAGTCGGGCGGACTCGGGCACCGTGGTGTCGACGAGGAGGTCTTCGGCGGCGACGACCACGATGTCGGTTGCTCGGGCCAGGCTGCCCTGCCGGCGCCAGGCGCTGGACACCATCCGCTGTGCCTCGGCGACCACTAGCGGGTCGCCACCGTCTCGGGCGGCGGTGAGCGCGCGGTCGGCGGTGATGGCCACCAGGTTGTTGTCACCGATCTTGATGCACAGCCGGACCGCGAGGTTGTAGAGCTGGGCGACGTTCCGAGCCCGCTCCTCGGTGCTACCGACCATCTGGGCGGCGGCGATCCGGCTTGGCAGGGCCTCAGCGAGCGCGTCGTACTGCGCTGCCTTGAACTCTCGACGAGACGTCAGGAGCCAAGCAGCGACGGACTCGTGGGTCGGCTTGCTGCGGGGCGCCGGGATCCGCCCCGCTCCGTAGACCAGCAAGTCCTCCAGGCCGGCCAGCGGTGCGGCCGTCTCGGCATGCGCGGCCTGCTGGCCCGCGACCGGGGCGAACAGGGCGGCGGCCGCCAGGGTCAGGAACGGGCGGCGTCGCACATCGTCCTCCTCGGCAGCGGAACTGCTCGTCAGCGTAACGGAGGTGGACTTGCGAGGACGGGACCTTGGCCGGTCGGAGGCCGGTTGCGGTAAGGCCATCAGCTCGTTGAGCTCGCAGCGCAGAACCTCCGCGAGGCGCCGGAGCAGGGTCAGGTCTTTTACCCGCTGCAAGTCCCGTTCGACCAGCGACATCCAGACCTCGCTGCGGTCGAGCTCGGCAGCGAGACGAAGCTGGGTCCACTCCATCTCGGCGCGACGGAGCGCGATGAATTTGCCGAACGTGATGCCACTGCCCCTCACGCTGGCCCCCATGCCGTGTTGAAGCCGCTACGGATTGCTACCGTATCGGTGGTCGGGGGCCACGGCGTGGGGCTTTCAGTACCGTGCCGGCGTTCACCGCACTGTCCGGCGGGCTTGGGCCGGGCCGCGTTGCCGGTCGCTGAGGATCTCGGCCTGAGGATCGTCCGCAGTGCCCTCGCAACCCCTGGGCAAGGGCAGCTCCACTCCGTTCGGGTGGCCGTTGTGCTGAGTACCGACTACGACACGCGGAAGCGGTTGCGCGCCGATGCCAAGGTCCGGGACGTCTCGGCGATGGCCGCGCGCTACCAGCACGGGACGGGCGGCATCCTCAAGGACGCCGCCAAGCGCATGGGCGGACTCATCTGGCAGGTGGCCAAGGGCGCGGACGACGGCAGCCCGAAGGCTCCCGAGCCGAGGCGTTGAGACTGTGAACGACGAAGGCCCGGACCGCTGAGCGGTCCGGGCCTTCTGCCGGCGGAGGATACGAGATTCGAACTCGTGAGGGGTTGCCCCCAACACGCTTTCCAAATGTTCGTCCGACCGTCCGGGGGCGGCCGTAGGTGTCCTGACCTGCGCTTAAATGATGTGTCGGTCGGGCGCTGAACGCCCCCGGACGGGGGTGAATGCAACCAGAACTGCAACCACGACTGGCCGCGGTCCGCGACGGGGACGGGCAACCCCGTTGCTGTTCTGACCGCACCTTGGTAGCTTCGCAGGGCTATGCAGGCTCGGGCTCAAGTGCCGGGCGTGACGGCGACCCGCTTGGTTGACCATGCGAACGGGCACGGAGCTCGGGCGACACGTCGGTACGCGGGATCCTCTATTGCCCGCGGCGGTGGCGTTGACGCACACGTGCGTTGTGCTGCCGTCTCTGAGACGTGAAGCGAGCCAGAAATGGTCCATTCGTTCATCGCACATACAAGCCCGGGGCGATGCAGGGTATTTGCCCTCGTCAAAGACCCTGATGACCGGTTGGAGGTGGTCACCACGCTCGGGGCCGGCGATCTCCATCTGAGCGACGAGCTCATCAGTGCGCTCAACGACTTCCTGTCCGACCGGGACGACATGGTCCTCCAGGCGGTGCTGGACCGTGCCCCGAACCCGGTGCGTATGGCTGTGCAGCAGTACCTCAAGGCCAAGTGCGCACCTGAGGCAGGCACATTCACCGAATACGGGCCGATCGACATCGTCCGCCATGCCGTTTACTTCAGCAGGATCGACGATGAACTCGAGGACTACCTTGAGGGTGCCTACATGATCGGGCTCGGCATCCGCATGTCGAACGAGCGCGGTACGGACGGCGATGTCGATTGGGTGGTCCAGTTGCTCAGCGATGAGGTCTCCGTGCCGGCCAGCGCTGAGCCGCGTTCGTGGGAGCTTCCGGCAGAGGTGAAGCTTCTGAGCACCTGGACCAGCAAGCAGCCGCTTGGCGGCCACGGCCCAGTCCACGGCGCGCTCAAGGCAGCGGCGACCGCAAGCGCGGAGGGACACTGGGTCAGGGTCCACAGCCTGCTTCACAGCAACCGCGACGAAGACTTCGAAGGCAGTGGGACCTCGGAGTTCGTCGTTGACGTCTTCGGCGCGCCGATCCCGCTGCAGGAACTGGATGAGTAGGGGCGTAAGACGCGGTGTGCGCCCCGACCAAGCGCGGTCGGGGCGCACGACTGGTACCACAGGCGAAATCTGAGCCGTATATTCGAACGCGGCACGGCTTGCCGGTGTGTGTCGACCGCCCACAGGTTCGCTCCTCGTCTTCCACCGTGCTGGCCCTTCAGCGGCCGTGGTGAGTCGACCATGGTGGCAAACACCCATCCGGATGTGTGAGTTCAGTACGACTGGCACCAGAAGTGCGCCGTGGGCAAGACGGAGGGCGCGAAATTCGAACCCATGAATGGCGTATTCCAACACACTACGCCGAAGGCCCAATTTGCTGTCTGAAATTTGCACCTTGCGGTGAGAGGGATGGGATCTCCATCATCTCGTGTGTGACGAGCCAAACACTGATCCGCGTGTTTGTAGCAGCGGCCGCCTTGGTGTATTTGGGCTACGTGCTGGGAGAGGCCGGCGCGATCCGGCGTCGCGATCGCGACCTGGAGGTGATACACCGCCAGGTTGATGCCCAGCTGCGTTTCGCGGAGCAGCAGTCCCGCAGGCAGCGGGACGTGGAGCGCGAGCGGCACGTTCAAGAACGGATGGAAGGCGCATACGAAGCGTTGGGGCGCTGGTTGCACGACCTGGATCGGACCATCGACGAAGTGTGGGCAGGCGCCCACACAGCAGACGAATTGAGCCGTGCCAAAGCTGAGTCGATCGTAGAGAGATGGCCCTGGGGGACCCTTGCCGTGCCCGAGTTCGCCAGCGGTGCACAGCTCTACTGGAGTGGCGAAGTGAGAGCGTTGAACCGGAAGTTTGCTGGTGAATCGGCGCGGTTCATCAGCCGGGCGAGAGCGGCGCTCATGTGCGGCGACGAGGACGGGGAGGGACTACAGGATGTTCGTGGACGGCTGTGGGAGTCGCTGAACGACATGCACGACATTTTGGGCGAGGTCCGCGAACAGGCACGCCGCGACCTCGGAGTTTGGCAGAAGTTTCAGGTCGACGAGGTTTGATGTCGGGTGATCCGTCGCCGCCACCAGCCTTCACGAGTGGGGCGTTGGGGCGCGTTCTCAACGAACAAGGGTGTAGCGACGATCAGACGATGGACGAACTGCGGCGGGCCCGCATCAATGAGGACCTTCGCGTAGCCGCGCATCCTGTTCCGCCGAGGCGGCGTGTACTCGCGGCTCATCCACGAGTACACGCCGTAGGACGCGCTCTCGATGCTGTCGACCAGCCGCCGGTTGGGCACCATTTCAGTCAGGAACTCGGGGATCACTCCGGCGCCGCGAGCGTCGCGTCGTGCGATCTCAGCGATCATCTCGTGCAGCCACGATGTGCCCGAACCCATTCGCCCAGCAGACTGGGCCTGTACGCGCAGGTGCTGGATCGACCCACACAGCAGGACACCGGTGTCGGTAGCTGTGGGATCCGTCGAGGGAGAGCATCCCACGAACAGCGCTATGTCATCCGGAACCGTCCCGCTGTCCTCGTGCACTGTCTTGAGCGCCATGTCGAGGTCGAAATGTACCCACTGGTTCGGACACAGGTTTGATGAGTCCAGGCTACATGGAGCGTGGTGCTTGATGAGGCGTCCAACCGCACGCTCCAATCCGGCTTCGGTGACTTGAGGATTGGATGCTGGACTGCCGAGGCTGACTTGGGTGGTAACAGGTCCCACAGGAACCTGGAGCGATCCGCTGAGGAGTGGAAAACGAGGGTCGGTGGCTCCCAGCAGACATGCGTTGAGCTTCTGTTCTGACAGATAGACCAGATCGCGCACCTGAACCTCCGTTCAAGCTTCACTGTGGCTGGATTCTCGGCTGGATCAACGTCCCTCAAACCCATGGGTTCCGTGAATGTGTGTTGTGGGGCCCGCTCGCTCTGGCGGCCGAGACGGAGGCTGCGAGATTCGAACTCGTGAGGGATTGCCCCCAACACGCTTTCCGCTTCTCCCGAACTGTGTCCGTCGGGGTTCACGCTGAGCCTGACCAGCCGAGGCGCTGAGCACAAGGCGCCGCATGAACCGTGCTGCATGCCGGTGAACGAGACCGAAACTGAGACTGGACGACCGCTGTGGGTTCATGCCGGCTTCCGGTGGGTGCGGTAGGCGGTGGTCGCGTCGGTCAGCTTGTCAGGGGCTCCGGGCCAGCCCGCTCGGTCAGCGTGAGGATCTGTTCGATCGCCTTGGTGGCGTCCGCAGTGGGCGACCGTAACCGGACGTCCGGGGCGGACGCCAAGGCAGTTGTCAGTGCCCGACCTTAGGGTGGCTGGATGGCATTCCGATCCAGCTTCTCGCTCCTGCGCATGGTTGAGGTAGCAAAAGAGCTGACCGACCAAGCGCGCATCCTGCAACGTATCGACGCGGTACTGCGCATCATGAAGGTCGACCGCACATACGGTAAGGGGCGGTCGTTGGTGGACGCCCTGGATGATGTGGCCCAGGAGGCCATTCTTTGTGGGGACTTCGGGCTTGCTCAACGCTTTCAGCGATTCGCCGGCTATGCCGGTGGAGAACTATTCCTCGAAGTTGTGGAGGCGTACTACGACGAGGATTCCCAGCAGCGCGGTGAGGAACTCATGCGGAGGATGGCTGCTCTCGGCGCCGACCGGGCGGTTGCCGCTCTTGACGTGCTCTGCCGTGACAATCCGGACGCGACAGCCTCGGATGCCCGTGATCTCTTCCGCGGTATTGCTCAGTCCGCCAGCCATCTGGGCGTCGAGGCTGGTGAGGGCGGGATCCGGCTGTCCACTCGAGAGGTGAGACGACTCCAGCAGTATGGCCATATGGAGATACTCCTACGGAGCTTGCCGCAGCTGGCCTCTGGTGAGGCTGTCCGGCTGATGGGCGATGTCCTGGCTGATGCCGACGCCGGGCTGCTGGCCCAGTTCCTCGAGCTCAAAGCCAGGCGGGCCAGTCTCGCGGCGCTGAGGGCAGCGGTGGACGAGCCCACCAGCTCCGAGAGCGCTCTTCACGCCTGCTTGAAGAATCAGGAGTGGATCTTCGGCGGGGCCTACGTGGGCGAGTTGGCGCGCCGTCAGTACACCCCGGACACCATCCTGGACATCCCGCTCCTGCGCGCTGACGGTTCCCTGCACGTCGTTGAACTCAAACGCGCCAATGTCGGGACCTTGGTCATTCGACGCAACGGGCATCTGATGCTGGGCGCGCTGGCCCACCAGGCGGTTTCGCAGGCCCAGAGCTACCTGCGGACCCTGGACGAGAACCGGCGGACCATCCTGGCCGACTACGGCGTCGACAGCCGTCGGGCCTCGGCGACCATCGTGATCGGCCACTCGCGCTACGTGGGAGGGGACATCACGCCCCTGGAGGTCGCGGAGACGCTGCGTACCTACAACACGCATGCCACCCGCATAGAAGTGATCACCTACGAGACCCTGCTGGATTCGGCGGCCCGGATGCTGGCGCTGTCGTCCGCGCAGCAGGACTCCGAATCGGCCCAGGAACCTGAGGAGCCAGAGGCATGACCAACACCCCACCCGCGATGGAGCAGCTCCTGGCCCGCCTCTGCGGTGGCTCGGTCACCGCGGGGGACTATGTGGGTTACTTCCTCAACGAGTACGGCGAGGAGCTCGTCTTCGCCCAGCGCCCAGGAGAGAAGACGGCGCGGCTCTGGCACAGCGATGCGGACTGGGAGATGTTCCGCGTCGGCGACCACTCGATACGGGTCGGCGAGGTTATGGATGGGGCGATCACCGTCAGCGGTTTGATCATCAACCAGCCCGAGGCGACCTGGCTGTCCTCGTGCCTGGCCGCATCCCGCCACCTGCGTCGGCGATAGCCATGAGGCGCTGATGGTCAGGACCACATCACGTGGTCCTGACAATGTCGGCTCCTGCCCCCGCTGGTGCCAGCGGGGGCAGCCACTCCAGCACCTGGTCGGCCAGTCTCTTCCCGAGCCGAAGGGCTGCCGGATGCCCAATCGCGGCGTGCCGAAGAGATGGCGACCGTCATGCGGCGGAAGGTGCGGAACGAACGCCAGTCACAGAAGCGACGAAGGCCCCGACCGGCGAACCAGTCGGGGCCTTTCGTTTGCCCTGGCGGGCGAAGGCGGAGGATACGAGATTCGAACTCGTGAGGGGTTGCCCCCAACACGCTTTCCAAGCGTGCGCCCTAGGCCTCTAGGCGAATCCTCCGAGGGAGAGCTTAGTACATGTTTTGGGGTGGTCGCGACCACGTATGTGGTGGGTGAGGGGTGGGGGTGGCCTGCGGATGCGGGGGTGGGGGTGGTGGTGGAGGGGTGGGGTCGGGATCCGGTAGTGTTGGGGGCAGCCCCTCGTGTGGCGCCATCTTTTTGAACCCCCCCAGGGCCGGAAGGCAGCAAGGGTAGGAGAGCTCTGGCGGGTGCGCGAGGGGTCTTTGCGTTCCCGGGCGGGGTCGGGGGAGGCCGCGTTTGTCGGTCCGTCCCGATATCGTCGGTGGTGTGTCCCTAGCCCTGTACCGCCGCTACCGCCCCGAGACCTTCGCGGAGGTCATCGGGCAGGAGCACGTGACTGCTCCGCTCCAGCAGGCCCTGCGCAACAACAGGGTCAACCACGCCTACCTGTTCAGTGGCCCGCGCGGCTGCGGCAAGACGACGAGTGCGCGCATCCTGGCCCGCTGTCTGAACTGCGAGCAGGGGCCGACGCCGACGCCGTGCGGCGAGTGCCAGTCCTGCCGGGACCTCGCCACGGGCGGGCCCGGGTCGATCGATGTGATCGAGATCGACGCGGCCTCGCACGGTGGTGTGGACGACGCGCGCGAGCTGCGTGAGCGGGCGTTCTTCGCGCCGGTGCACAGCCGGTACAAGATCTTCATCCTGGACGAGGCGCACATGGTGACCTCGGCCGGCTTCAACGCGCTGCTGAAGGTGGTGGAGGAGCCTCCGGAGCACCTCAAGTTCATCTTCGCGACCACCGAGCCGGAGAAGGTGATCGGGACGATCCGGTCCCGGACGCACCACTACCCGTTCCGGCTGGTGCCGCCCGGCACGCTGCGCGACTACCTGGCGGAGGTGTGCGGCCGGGAGGGGATCCAGGTCGAGGACTCGGTGTTCCCGCTGGTGGTGCGGGCGGGGGCCGGGTCGGTGCGTGACTCGATGTCGGTGATGGACCAGCTGCTGGCCGGCGCGAGCGAGGGCGGCGTCACGTACCAGATGGCCACCGCGCTGCTCGGGTACACGGACTCGGCGCTGCTGGACGAGGTGGTGGACGCGTTCGCCGCGCACGACGGGGCGACCGTGTTCCAGGTGGTCGACCGGGTGGTCGAGGGCGGGCACGACCCGCGGCGGTTCGTCACGGACCTGCTGGAGCGGCTGCGCGACCTGGTGATCCTCGCCACAGTGCCGGACGCGGGGGAGAAGGGGCTGATCGACGCCCCGGCGGACCGGGTCGCGGTGATGCAGGCGCAGGCGGACGCGTTCGGGGCGGCCGAGCTGAGCCGGGCGGCGGACATCGTCAACACCGGGCTGACGGAGATGCGCGGCAACGCGGCGCCCCGGTTGCAGCTGGAGCTGATCTGCGCCCGGGTGATGCTTCCGGGCGCGTACAGCGACGAGCTGTCGTTGCAGGCGCGGTTGGACAAGCTGGAGCGCAGGGCCGCGGCCGGAGGGATGGTCGGTGGCGCGGTCGCGGGGATGGCGGCGGTCGCCCCGGTGGTGATGCCGGAGGTGCAGCAGTCGGTGCCGCAGCCCGTGCAGCAGCCGGTGGCTCCGGTGCAGGCCGCGCCCGCGCCCGCGCCCGCCCCTGCTCCGGCACCCGCGCCGCCCGCGCAGCCGGCCGGGCCGGCGCCCGGGGCATGGCCGATCAAGCGGAGCTTCCCGCCGGCAGCCGGGGAGGCGCCCGCCCCCGCGCCCGCGCCGACGGCTCCGGCGCCCGCTCCGGTGGCCCCGGCCCCCACCCCCGCGCCCGCCCCGGCCCCCGTGCCGGTCGCGGCGGCCGGTGGGCAGCCGTCGGCGGCGGCACAGCAGGGCGCCGCGCAGGTGCGGCAGCTGTGGCCGCAGATCCTGGAGGCGGTGAAGAACCGGCGCCGGTTCACCTGGATCCTGCTGAGCCAGAACGGTCAGGTGGCCGGGTTCGACGGCAGCGTGCTCCAGGTCTCGTTCATCAACGCGGGCGCCCGCGACAGCTTCGTCAGCAGCAACAGCGACGACGTGCTGCGGTCCGCGCTGTCCGACGCGCTGGGCGTGGACTGGCGGATCGAGTGCATCGTCGACCCGTCGGGCGGCGCGGGCGGCGCGGGCGGCACGGGCGGCACGGGCGGCACGGGCAGCGTTGGTGGGGGCGGCGGCGGGGGCGGCTGGGGTGCCGCGCCGGCGCGTCCGGTGGCGTCCGCGCCCCCGGTGCAGCCCGCCGCTCCGGTGCCCGCGCCCGCGCCCGTTCCGCAGCCGCAGGCGGCGCCGGTCGCACCGGTGTCCCCGCCCGTCCAGGCACCGCCGCCGGTGGCTCCGGCGGCCCCGGCGCGGCCGGTGCAGGCGGTGGCCCCGGAGGACGACATCCCGGAGGCGGACGACCCCGATCTCAACGAGGAGGCGTTCTCCGGCCAGGAGCTGATCATCCGCGAGCTGGGCGCCACGGTGCTGGAGGAGATCCGGCACGGTGGGAACTGACCAGCACGTAGGCTCGTCGAGGACGTACCAGAGGACGCAGCAAGCGCAGACCGAACACAAGGAGTGAGCCGTGTTTCCCGGTGGTGGCCAGCCCAACATGCAGGCGCTGCTCAAGCAGGCGCAGAAGATGCAGCAGGACCTCGCCCAGGCGCAGCAGGAGCTGGCCGAGGCCAAGGTGACCGGTTCGGCCGGCGGCGGCCTGGTCGAGGCGACGGTGACCGGTTCCGGGGAGCTGGTGGCGCTCACCATCGCCCCGGCGGCCGTGGACCCGGAGGACACCGAGACCCTGGCGGACCTGGTGCTGGCGGCCGTCCGGGACGCCAACCAGGCCGCGCAGAAGATGCAGGCCGAGCGGATGGGCCCGCTGACCCAGGGCCTCGGCGGCGGGATCCCCGGTCTGCCGTTCTGAGCGTGGTCAGGGGCGGCCCGTGGCGGGCCGTGACGGTCCGGAGTTCAGCCGATGGACCTGTGTGATTTATGCGGGAGTCGGGCGTCGGGCGGTGTGCCCGGCGTCCGATTCGTTGGATGATGGCACCGGAGCACCCCGTGCGGGTACCACCGGTCGAACCCGAGGGAAGGCGCGACGTTGTACGAGGGCGTGGTTCAGGACCTGATCGACGAACTGGGCAGGCTGCCCGGCGTCGGGCCCAAGAGCGCGCAGCGGATCGCCTTCCACGTCCTGCAGGCCGACCCGGTCGACGTCCGCCGGCTGGCGCACGCGCTGCTGGAGGTCAAGGACAAGGTGCGGTTCTGCGCCGTCTGCGGCAACGTCGCGGAGGCCGAGCAGTGCCGGGTCTGCCTCGACCCGCGCCGTGACCTCGGTGTCATCTGCGTGGTCGAGGAGCCCAAGGACGTCGTCGCCATCGAGCGCACCCGGGAGTTCCGCGGCCGCTACCACGTGCTGGGCGGCGCGATCAGCCCGATCGAGGGCGTCGGTCCGGACGACCTGCGGATCCGGGAACTGCTGGCGCGGCTCGCCGACGGCACGGTCACCGAGCTGATCCTGGCCACCGACCCCAATCTGGAGGGGGAGGCGACCGCCACCTACCTGGCCCGGCTCTGCAAGCCGATGGGCCTGAAGGTGACCCGTCTGGCGAGCGGCCTGCCCGTCGGCGGGGATCTGGAGTACGCGGACGAGGTCACGCTCGGTCGCGCCTTCGAAGGGAGACGACTGCTCGATGTCTGACCGGACGATCAACCAGCAGCCCCACACGCCCCACCAGGCCGGACCGGAAGAGGACCGGCGCAGCCCGCAGGACGCGCAGCACGAGCCGCACGCCCCGCACACGCACGGGCACGGTTCGGAGCCGGACGACTTCGCGGTGCAGATCGCGGACTCGGTGGAGAGCTTCGTGCTCTCGGTGACCGAGGTCGCCAAGGGTGACGAGCCCGGCAGCGCCGTCTCGCTGCTCCTCCTGGAGGTCTCGCAGCTGCTGCTGGCCGGCGGCCGGCTGGGTGCCATCGAGGACGTCGTCCCCGAGGACCGCTTCGAGCCCGACGCCGGGCCGGAGCCGGACGGCGAGCAGCTGCGCGAGCGGCTGGCCGAGCTGCTCGCGCCGATCGACGTCTACCACGAGGTGTTCGACCCGTACGGGCCGCCGGAGAAGCCGAACGCCTTCCGGATCTCGGACGACCTGGCCGGGGTGGTGGGGGAGCTGCAGCACGGGCTCACCCACTACCGCGAGGGCCGGGTCAGCGAGGCGCTCTGGTGGTGGCAGTTCTCGTACCTGTCCAACTGGGGCACCACCTGCACGGCGGTGCTGCGGGCGCTGCAGTCGCTGATCGCGCACGTCCGGCTGGACAGCCCGATCGGGGCGGCGCCGGACGGCGCGGACACCGACAACGACGGGCTCACCGACGAGCAGCTGGAGCAGCAGGCCGGCGATCTCATGGCGGCGGAGCTGGGTCTGGGGCGGTAGGGCGCACCGGCGGCCCGGGCGGCGCCGGTACCCCCGGCACCGGGGCCCGGGCGGTGCCTCGGCGCCGGGCCGGGCCGCGGACTGTGACGGAAGCCTCACTCCGCCCCCCGGGGCGGAAAACCCCGGGGTGTCCGTCCGTTCGTCCGCCGATTCTCCGGAACGGCGGCGGCCCGCCCGCAGACCTGCCGGTCCGGGTAGCCACACCCCCGCTCACCTGCTGAAACATGTGTCTCATCATATGGAAAGCGGGGGGCGGAGCACCCTCGCTCGGTAGACTGGCGCCGACCGCACCGCCCCCGCCACCCGGGGGTGCGGGGGCCGATCGCCCCCGAAAGACGACACAAGTCGAGGAGCGCACGTGGGCCTTGTCGTGCAGAAGTACGGCGGCTCATCCGTTGCGGATGCCGAGGGCATCAAGCGCGTGGCCCGTCGAATCGTTGACGCCAAGAAGGCCGGCCATGAGGTCGTCGTCGTGGTGTCCGCGATGGGCGACACGACGGACGAGCTCATCGAACTCGCGGAGCAGGTGTCACCTCTCCCCGCCGGCCGCGAGTTCGACATGCTGCTGACCGCTGGAGAGCGCATCTCCATGGCGCTGCTGGCCATGGCGATCAAATCCCTGGGCCACGAGGCGCAGTCGTTCACAGGAAGCCAGGCCGGCGTCATCACCGACTCCGTCCACAACAAGGCGCGCATCATCGACGTGACGCCGGGCCGCATCCGCACCGCCCTTGACCAGGGCAACATCGCGATCGTGGCCGGTTTCCAGGGCGTGTCGCAGACCAGCAAGGACATCACCACGCTCGGTCGCGGCGGCTCGGACACCACCGCCGTCGCCCTCGCCGCCGCCCTCAAGGCGGAGGTCTGCGAGATCTACACCGACGTGGACGGCGTGTTCACCGCCGACCCGCGCGTGGTGAAGAAGGCCCGCAAGATCGACTGGATCGCGTACGAGGACATGCTGGAGCTGGCCTCGTCCGGATCCAAGGTGCTGCTCGACCGCTGCGTGGAGTACGCGCGCCGCTACAACATCCCGATTCACGTACGCTCGTCCTTCTCGGGCCTCCCCGGGACGATCGTCAGCAACGACAACCCGAATCAGCCCGAAGGGGGCGAGATGGAGCAGGCCATCATCTCCGGAGTCGCCCATGACACGTCCGAGGCGAAGGTCACGGTCGTCGGCGTTCCCGACAAGCCGGGCGAGGCGGCCCGCATCTTCCGCGCCATCGCCGACGCCGAGATCAACATCGACATGGTCGTGCAGAACGTCTCGGCGGCGTCGACCGGCCTGACCGACATCTCCTTCACCCTGCCGAAGGCCGAGGGCCAGAAGGCCATCGACGCGCTCGACCGGGTCAGGGAGGGCATCGGTTACGAGTCGCTCCGCTACGACGACGCGATCGGCAAGATCTCGCTGGTCGGCGCGGGCATGCGCTCCAACCCGGGGGTCACCGCGACCTTCTTCGAGGCGCTCTCCGCGGCCGGCGTCAACATCGAGCTGATCTCCACCTCGGAGATCCGCATCTCGGTGGTCACCCGCGCCGAGGACGTCAACGCGGCCGTCCAAGCCGTCCACAGCGCCTTCGGGCTGGACAGCGAGACGGACGAGGCCGTCGTCTACGGGGGCACCGGGCGATGACCCGGCGGCCGAACCTCGCCGTCGTCGGCGCCACCGGCGCGGTCGGCGAGGTGCTCCTCGGCCTGCTCTCCCTCCGCCAGGACATCTGGGGCGAGATCCGTCTCGTCGCCTCCCCGCGCTCGGCCGGCCGCAAGGCGGTCGTGCGCGGGGAGCCCGTGGAGGTGCTCCCGCTGCGTGAGGAGGCCTTCGACGGGATCGACGTCGCGCTGTTCGACGTCCCCGAGGAGATCGCCGCCCGCTGGGCGCCGATCGCGGCCGCCAAGGGCGTCGTGGTGGTCGACAACTCCGGCGCGTTCCGGCTGGACGACGCCGTTCCGCTGGTGGTGCCCGAGGTCAACGCGGCGGCTGCCCGGATGCGCTCGCGCGGCATCGTGGCGAGCCCCGACTCCACCACCCTGACCATGATCGCGGCGATCGGCGCGCTGCACGCCGAGTACGGCCTCGAGTCGCTGGTCGTCGCCTCCTACCAGGCCGCCTCCGGGCTCGGCCGGGCCGGCGCGGACGCGCTGCGCACCCAGCTCGCCCAAGTGGCCGGCACCGACGTCGGCGAGCAGACCGGCGACCTGCGCGCGGTGATCGCCGACCACGGGCCGTTCGCCGCCCCGCTGGCGCTCAACGCGGTGCCCTGGACTGGGGTGCTGACGGACGGCGGCTGGTCGTCCGAGGAGCGCACGGTCCGCGACGAGTCCCGCAAGATCCTTGCGCTGCCCCGGCTGAAGGTCTCCGCCACCTGCGTGCGGATCCCGGTGGTGCGCACCCACGCGCTCGCCGTGCACGCGGTGTTCGAGCGCGAGGTCACCCAGGAGCACGCCCGGGAACTCCTGGCGGAGGCGCCCGGGGTGGTGCTCTACGACGACCCGGCGGCGGGCGAGTTCCCCACGCCGAACGACGCGGTCGGCACGGACCCGGTGTGGGTGGGTCGGCTGCGGCGGGCGCTGGACGACCCGAACGCGCTGGACCTCTTCCTCTGCGGGGACAACCTGCGCCGGGGCGCGGCGCTCAACGCGCTCCAGATCGCGGAGCTGGTGGCCGCCGAGGGCGGCGACGCGGCTCCGGACGCCGACCCGGCCTGGGACACCGACCCGGTCTGACCGGGCTCGGCCCGGGACACCGACCCGGTCCGACCGGGCCCGGTCCGACCAGGCCCGGTGCGGACGGTGCCGGGGCTCTGCGCGGGATGTTCGCCGACTGCGCCAGGAATCCTCGCCGAATCCCCTGGAGGCCTCTTCCGTCCATGCGGAAGAATGTCCGCCGGGCTGGGCAACCATGACAGGGGATCGAGTGTCCAACGGGCGTGGCGAACGTGATGGTGGGGGCAGGGACGGGCATCTCGGCGAGAGCCGCAGTGTCGTTCCCGTCGCGTGTCCAGTGGCCTGCGGACAGGCCGGAAGATAGCCAGATGACGGCAGTCGCACCCGGCGCCGCGGAGTCCGGCGCCGGTAGCACCGGCACCGCCGCCGGGACCAGCGAGGATCTGCTCACCGAGACCTATCAGGCGCACTACCGCTCTCTGCTGAGGCTGGCCGCGCTGCTCCTCGACGACCTGTCGAGCTGCGAGGACGTCGTCCAGGAGGCGTTCATCCGGGTGCACGCGGCCCGGCGGCGGGTGCGCGAACCCGAGAAGACGCTGGCCTACCTGCGGCAGACCGTGGTCAACCTGTCCCGCTCGACGCTGCGGCGCAGGATCCTCGGACTGCGGTTGCTGCAGAAGCCGATGCCTGACATGGCCAGTGCAGAGGAAGGCGCCTACGATGCGCTGGAGCGTGACCAGTTGAAGGTCGCGCTGCGGGGTCTGCAACGCCGTCAGCGGGAGGTTCTGGTGCTGCGCTACTTCGTGGACATGACGGAGGCGCAGGTGGCGGAGACCCTGGGCATCTCGCTCGGTTCGGTGAAGGCGTACGGCTCACGAGGGCTGGCCGCGCTGCGGGTCCAGATGGAGGCCGGGCATGGCTGAGAACGACGGTACGGGCACGGGCGGGGGTGCCGCGTTCGGCGGTGGCGCCGCCTTCGGCGGGGAGGAGCCCCGCGAGCGCGAGGAGCGGCTGGTCCGGGAGCTGATGCAGCGGGCCGTGGCCGAGGTGGAGCCCGCACCCGGCGGCCTGCAGCACATCCGGCGGGCGGTGCCGCGTCGGCGGGCCGTCCGGCGCGGGGCCTGGACGGGCGCCGCCGCGGTGGTGGCCGCCGCCTCCTTCCTGATGCCGGCCCTGCACACCGCGGACCACCTCGGCCTGTCCGGCGGTCCCGGCTCGCCCGGCGCCGCGAGCGGGAGCGCCTCCGCCACCGTCACGGGCACCGTCCCCGGCGGCGCCACCGGCACGCCCGGACCGCCGCCGGCCGCCGACCTCGGGCTGCCGGTCGTACCGGGCGTCCCGTCCGGCACCGTCGGCGGCTCACCGAGCGCCGGCCCGAGCACCACCCGTCCCGCGCCCGGTACGGTCCCCCCGGCCACCTCCGCCACCACCGGCGGGAGCGACGCCCCGGCGCCGGCGCTGTGCACGCGCTCCGACCTCGGGCAGGGCGCCACGCAGCTGGGCGCCGCGGACGCCGAAGGGCGGATCTACGGCTCCTTCACCGTGACCAACGTCTCCGGGCGCAGCTGCCAGCTGGGCGGGCCCGGCTCGGTCACCGTCACCGGCGTCGCGACGCCGGACAGCGGCCGCGTCCGGATCGCCTTCCACACCGCCGGCGACCCGGCTACCGACCTGCCCGCGCCCGGGCCCTCGTCCGGCCCCGCGTCCGGGAAGGACGCGGGGAGCGACGGCCTCGTCCTCGTACCCCGGGCCGGGTACCGGGTGGACTTCGCCTGGATCCCGGACCCGGCGGGCTGTTCGACGCCGGGCGGGACGTCCTCGCCGAGCGCCTCCACCGGGTCCGGGCAGCCGGGCACGTCGGGCGGCGGGACCTCGGGCGGCGGTACGTCCGGTGGCGGTACCTCCGGGGGCGGGACCTCGGGCGGCGGGACCTCGGGCGGTGGGACCTCGGGCGGTGGGACCTCGGGCGGTGGCACGTCCGGGGGCGGTACCCCGGGCGGCGGTACGACGGGGGGCGGCGGGCCCGTTCCCGGCGGTACCGCGAGCACCGGGCCGGGGACGGGCCCGGGCGCGGTGCCGGGTGCGAACGGCGGCGGCGGTTCCGGCGGGACCGGCGGTGACACGGACGGCTCGGGTGGCCCGGGCGGCTCGGGTGGTTCGGCCGGGGGCACGGCCTCCGGCGGCGGCTCCGCGGGCACCGGAGGCGCCGGGGCCGGCGGGGTCCAGACGAGCGGACCGATGACCTCGGCGGGCGGCACCAGCGGGGTGCCCGGGGTGGTCCCGGCGTCCGATCCCACCGCGGAGCCGACCACGGCACCGCGGTCGAGCGCGGCGACGGCGGGCACGCCCACCGGGGCGCCGAGCCCGTCGGCCACCCCGACGGCCGGCCCGAGCAGGCCCTCGACGAGCGTGACCCTGGCGTACACCCCGGCGCCGGGCAACCCGGCCGCCGCGACCGCCGTCCTGCCCGGCGCCTGCGCGGGGACGGTGTACCGGACGCTGCCGCAGCCGGTGCCGGCCGACGCCCCGGCCGGCGCGCCCCGTACCTCCCCGTCGGCGGGGTGACCCGCCGCCTGCCGGTGGGCAGGGTGAGCAGGAAGTCGGACCCGCCGACTTCCTGCTCCGGCGGTGGTGTTCGGTGTGTTCGGCGCGTTCCGAGCGGGTGACGCAGGTGGACCGGTCCGCATGTTTTTCGGGGGTCCGGGGGCCCTGGGGGCGGGCGGGGTGTGAGGAGTGGTTACCGTGGGGGGTGTGTACCGGTTCCTCCTCACCCCGCGCTGGCTGAGCGGCACCGCGCTGGCCGTCGCGGCCGTCGCGGTGTGCGTCTGGCTCGGCTCCTGGCAGCTCGGCCGGTTCGAGGACCGGGTCTCCTCGCACCAGGAGATCAGCCGGGCGGTGGCCGACGGCGGCGCCCCCCGGCCGCTCGACGACGTGCTCGCCGCCGACCGCCCGCAGGTCACCACCGACACCGTCGGCCGCGCCGTGACGGTCACCGGAACCTTCGAGCAGGAGCACCAACTGCTCGTCCCCAACCGCGTGCTGGACGGCAAGCAGGGCTACTACGTGCTCACCCCGCTGCGTACCGCCGACGGCCGGACCGCCGCGGTCGTCCGCGGCTGGGCGGCCGGTGAACCCCCGGCCGGGGCGACCGTGCCCGCGCCGGCCGGTGAGGTGACCGTGACCGGCCGCCTCCAGGCGGGTGAGACCAGCGGCAGCGGCGGCGCCGTCGCCGGCGGCCTCCCGGACGGGCAGCTCGGCACGATCAACCGGGCCGCGCTCGTCAACAAGCTCGCCCTGGACGGCTGGTACGACGGCTGGGTGTCCACCGACACCGCGCCGGAAGGGTTCACCCCCGTGCCGACCGTGCAGCCGCAGGGCGGTGACGGGCTCTCCCTGCGCGCGTTCCAGAACCTCGGCTACACGCTGGAGTGGTTCGTCTTCGGCGGCTTCGTGGTGTTCATGTGGTTCCGCCTGGTGCGCCGCGAGGCGGAGGCGGAGCAGGACCGGGCCCTCGGGCTGGACCCGGTCCTGGACTGACACCGGACGGTCGGTCGTCCGGTCGTCCGGTCGTCCGGCCCTCCGGTCAGCGGGTCGGCTTCGCCGGCGGAACGGCCGGAACGGCCGGCTTGGTCGGGACAGCCGGTACCGTCGGCGTCGGCGTCGGCGCCGTGGGCGACGGTGAGACGGTCGGCGGCGGCGGGTTGTCGCACCGGCGGGCGCTGTTGTTGCCGTTGCCGCCGCCGTTGTTGTCGTCCGAGTCGTAGGTGTCGGTGTGGTGGCGCGTCTTGCGGCCGCTCTTCGATCCCTTGGACCCCTTCGAGCCCGACTTGGCGAGCACCACCACGCCGCCGTCCTCCCCGGCCCAGGCCCCGGCCCAGGCCCCCTCGACCGTGGTGGTGCGGAACGCCGCACTCACCACGGTCGAGGTGGCCGTCGGCGACGGGGACCACGACGGCGACGGCGAGGCGGGCGGCGGACAGGCCGCGCTCCCGCCGCCGCCACCGCCGTCCTGGCCCGAGCAGCCGGTGAGCACCAGCACCCCGGCCACCCCCGCCCCCACGATCGTCAGCAGGCGCCTCACCCCGTACCCCCCGTTCCCGCGTCCCTTACGGCTGCGCGTCCGCCCGATTCTCGCCCACCGCCGCACCGCCGAGGTGCCGGCGGACGAAGTCGATCTCCAGCCGCAGCTGCTTGATCCGCTCGTCCACGACCAGCGACCCGTGCCCGGCGTCGTACCGGTACACCTCGTGCGGCTTGCCGAGCTGCTCCAGCCTCTCGACGTAGTTGTCGATCTGCTGGATCGGGCAGCGCGGGTCGTTCACCCCGGCGCTGATGTACACCGGCACCCGCACCCGCTCGACGTACGTCAGCGGCGAGGACGCCGTCCAGCGCTCGGGCACCTCCTCCGGCGTGCCGCCGAACAGCGTGCGGTCGATCGCCTTCAGCGCCTCCATCTCGTCGTCGTACGCCGTCAGGTAGTCCGCGACCGGCACGGCGGCGACGCCGAGGCTCCACAGCTCCGGCTGCGTCCCGAGGCCGAGCAGCGTGAGGTAGCCGCCCCAGGAGCCGCCGGACAGCACCAGCCGCTCCGGATCGGCCAGCCCGCTCGCCACCGCCCACTCGCGCACGGCGGCGATGTCCTCCAGCTCGATCAGCCCGACCCGCTCGCGCAGCGCGTCCGTCCAGGCCTGGCCGTAGCCGGTCGAACCGCGGTAGTTGACCCGGACCACCGCGAAGCCGTGGTCCAGCCAGGCGGCCGGTCCGGCGGCGAAGGAGTCGCTGTCGTGGTGGGTCGGGCCGCCGTGGACCTCGAACACGGTCGGGAACGGTCCCTCGCCCGCCCCGGCGCCGGCCGGTCGCTGGACCAGCGCGTGCACCCGCCCGCCGGGCCCGTCCACCCAGACGTCCTCGACCGGCACCGAGCCGGGCGGGACGGCGCCGGGGGCGCGCAGCACCACGGTGCCGGCGGTGGACCGCACGGCCGACGGCTCGGCGGCGGAGGACCAGAGGAACTCCACGGTGCCGTCCGGGCGCGGGGTGGCGCCGCCGACGGTGCCGCGCGGGGTGTCCAGCCGGGTGAGCACGCCCTCGTCCAGCGCGTACGAGAACAGCTCGCTGCGCGCCTCGTACTCGTGCTCGATCAGCAGCGTGCGGGCGTCGGGCCGCCACTGGGCGGAGAGGTCGCCGGGCAGCTCGTGGCCCTGCTCGTCGCGCAGCCGCAGCGCCGTCTCGGTGCCGGTCGCGACGTCCCAGATGATCGGCTCCCAGCGGCCGGTGCGCTGGTGGGCGACCAGCAGCCGGGTGTCGCCGTCGAGCGGCGCGAAGCCCAGGCAGGCCACCCCGTGCGGCTCGTCGTGGCCGGTGACCTCGTCCAGTTCGGCCACGGTCGTGACGTCGGCGCCCTCGGCGGGCAGCCGGACGACCCGGATCGCGCCGTGCATGGCGTCGCCGTGCTCGGTGTGGTCGATGGCCAGCAGGGTGCCGTCGTGGCTGAGGTCGCCGACGCCGCCGTACTCGGCGTGCCGGTAGATCTCGACCGCCTGCGCCGCGCCGGGGCGGCGCAGGTGCAGGGTGGTGCCGCCGTCGTCGGTGGAGCGGCCGACCACCACGGTGCCGTCCCGGCCCAGGGCCAGGCCCGCCTCGTAGGACGGGGCGAGGCCGGGGACGGCCTCCTCGTCGGGACCGTCGGCGCCCTCGGGGCGGCCGGCGAAGGGCTGGCGGCGCCAGATGCCGAACTCGTCGCCGTCGCTGTCGTCGAACCACCAGATCCACTCGCCGTCGGGGGACAGCTCGGCGTCGGTGGTGCCGTTGGGGCGGTCGGTGACCCGCCGGTGGGTGTCGGTGGCGCGGTCCCAGGCGTAGACCTCGTAGGTGCCGCTGGCGTTGGACACGTACAGCGCCCGCTCCGGGGCGTCCTCCGCCCAGTCCGGCAGGGAGACCCGTGCCGCCCTGAACCGCTGCTCCCACGCCGGTACGGCGCTCTTCTCCTCGCTCATCCACCCATCCAACCCGATCGGGGGGAGGAAACGGAACGGGAGGGCGGCAGGGAAAGCGGCAGGAAGAGGGGACGCTCCGCGAGGCGACCCCCCTCCCCCGGTGCCCAGTGGCTCACCCCGTGCGGCGCGGCAGCAGCTGGACCAGGCCCGCGAGCAGCACCTCCAGCACCGCCAGCGCCGCGAGGCTGCGCCCGAACGCGGTGGCCGGGTCGGCGGCGGCGTAGTACAGGATGCCGATCAGCGCGACCCCGAGCGCCCCCGCCACCTGCTGGACGGTGGCCACCAGGCCCGCCGCCGAGCCGGCCAGCCGCGGTTCGACGACCGCCAGCACCGCGGACGTCACCGGGGCGATCACCAGGCCCATCCCGAGCCCGTCCACGAACAGGCCGGGCGCCAGCCACCAGACGCTGCCGGTGGTGCCCGTGGCGTGCACCGCGAGGCCGAGCAGGCCCAGCCCGGCGGCCATCAGCAGCCCGCCGAGCGCGATCGTCTGCCGGCCCAGCCGGGCGGTGACGCGGTGCACGGCGGTGGAGGTCACCAGGTAGCCGAGGCCGATCGCGGTGAAGACCAGGCCCGCGCCGAGCGCGTCCAGGCCGTGGCCCGGCTGGAGGTAGAGGGCGAGCACCAGGAAGAACGACCCCTGGCCGAGCGAGAAGGCCAGCTGCGCGAGCAGACCGGTGGTGAACGCGCGGCCGGCGAACAGCCGGGTGTCGAGCAGCGGTGAGCGGCCCGCCAGGCCGCCGCGGTGCTGGTGGACGGCGAAGAGCGCGAGCAGGGCGATCGAGGCGCTCAGGCAGAGCCAGGTCCACAGCGGCCAGCCGGCCCCGGGGCCCTGGATCAGCGGCAGCACCAGGCCGGTCAGCGCGACGGTGACCAGCGCGACGCCCACCGGGTCCAGGCCCGGCCGGTGCGGGGCGCGCGACTCGGGCAGGCAGCGCCGCACCAGCACCAGGGCGGCCAGGCCGACCGGCAGGTTGAGCAGGAAGCAGCTGCGCCAGTCCAGGCCGAACAGGTCGGCGCGGATCAGCACGCCGCCGATCAGCTGGCCGAAGACGGCGCCGATCCCCATGGTCAGCCCGTACATCGAGAACGCCCGGGCCTGCGCCGCGCCGCTGTACGCCGTCCGCAGGATCGCCAGCACCTGCGGACTCATCAGCGCCGCGGCCAGCCCCTGGGCCACCCGGGCGGCGACCAGCGCGCCCGCGGTCGGCGCCAGGCCGCAGGCCGCCGAGGCCAGGGTGAACAGGGCCAGGCCGAGCTCGAACAGCCGGCGCCGGCCGTAGCGGTCGCCGAGCCGGCCGGCGGTGATCAGTCCGACGGCGAGGGCGAGGCCGAAGCCGGCGACCACCCACTGGACGGCGGCCGGTCCGGCCCGCAGATCGGTCTGCAGGGAGGGGATGGCGACGTTGACGACGAAGACGTCGAGGGCGGTCATGAAGGTCGCGGTCAGGAGGACCGGCAGCAGACCGCGCGGGGCGGGGACGGCCGAGGTCGCGCGGGCGGTCGGACGGGCAGTGAGCGTCCTGGACAACTCTTCGTCTCCTGTGACGTGTTGGGGGAGCGGCGGGGGCGGGCACCGGGGCGCCCGCCCCCGCCGGTCGAAGGGGCGGTGTCGACCTCAGGCACCCGGGACGCGGTCGAGGAAGCCGTACACCGAGGCGATCCGGCCCGCCGCGTCGGCGACCAGCACGTCGAAGCCGATGACCAGCGGCTCCTCGCCGGCCGGGCCGAGGTTCCACGTGAAACGTGCGATGTCGTGGTGGGCGTCGACCGGGCCGAGGGTGAACACCAGGCCGGGGAACTGCGCCTGGGCGGCGCCGATCAGCGCGTCGACGCCCTCGCGGCCGGAAACGGCGGCCAGCGGGTCGGTGTAGCTGCCGTCCTCGGCCCAGGCGTCGTCGACCAGCTTCCGGCGGGCGGCCGGGTCGGTCTCGTTCCAGGCGGCGAGGTAGCGGGCGGCGAGCTGGCGGAGGTCGGTCGGCTGGGTGGCGGTCATGGTCTTCTCCCCTGTCCGGTAGGCCTGTTGGCGGGTCGTTCCCGCTGGTCAAGACGGTACGGACGGCGGGCAGCGGGCGAATCCGTCACGGATAGGTAGCGGTGTACGTACGCCGCCGCCAGTAGGGTCGGGCGTATCGGGAGGGGAGACCGGGGTGCTGTACGGACGGGAACGGGAGCGGGCCGCCGTCGACGCGCTGCTCGACGGGGCGAGGGGCGGCCGCAGCGGGGTGCTGGTACTGCGCGGTGAGCCGGGGATCGGCAAGACGGCGCTGCTGGAACACGCGGTGGCGACGGCGGGGGACGGCGTCCGGGTGATCAGGGCGGCCGGCGTCGAGTACGAGGCCGAACTCGCCTTCGCCGGTCTCAGTCAGCTGCTGGCACCGGGGCTCGACCGGCTGGAGGCCCTGCCCGGGCCGCAACGCCGGTCGCTGGAGGGCGCGTTCGGTCTCGGGGAGACGACCGGCGGCGCGGACCGGCTGCTCGCCGGGCTGGCCACGCTCGGGCTGCTGGCGGAACTCGCCGTCGACCAGCCGCTGTTGTGCGTCGTCGACGATGTGCAGTGGCTGGACCCGCCCTCGCTGGACGCGCTGCTGATCGCGGCCCGCCGGCTCCAGGCGGAGGGCGTCGCGCTGCTGCTCGCCGCCCGGGACGCGGCGGCCGGGGCCGAGGTGCTGCCGCTCGCCGGGCTCCCGGAGCTGCGGCTGACCGGGCTCGCCGAGACGGACGCCGTCCGGCTGCTCGCCGACCGCGTGGGCGGGGCGCTTCCCGGACCGGCCCGCCGGCGGCTGCTCGCCGAGGCGGCGGGCAACCCCCTGGCGCTCGTCGAACTCCCTTGGGCGGAGGCGGACTGCGCCTCCGGCGGACTGGCGCTCACCAGCCGGCTGCTGATGGCCTTCCACGGCCAGGTCACCGACCTGCCGCCGGCCACCCAGACGCTGCTCCTGGTCGCCGCGGCCGAGGAGAACGGCGAGCTGGACATCGTGCTGGCCGCGGCCGCCGTGCTCGGGGTGGACGCCGGGGCGCTCGCTCCCGCCGAGCACGTCCGGCTGATCACCGTCAGCGCCGAGCGCAGGCTCGTCTTCCGGCATCCGCTGCTGCGTGCCGCGGTCCTCCAACGGGCGCCCCTGCAACAGCGGTTGGCCGTTCACCGGGCGATCGGCGAGGTCCTGGAGGACGGCGACCGGCGCACCTGGCACCTCGCACTGGCCGCCACCGCGCCCGACGCCGACCTCGCCGATGCCCTGGAGCTCACCGCCCAGCGCGCCGAGGCGCGCGGTGCGCACGGCGGCGCGGCGGCCGCCTACGAGCGCGCCGCCGGGCTCACCCCGGACCGCGACGGCGCCACCCGCCGGCTGGTGCTGGCCGCCGAAGCAGCCACCGAGGAGGGGAAGTTGGCGCAGGCCGAGGCGCTGGCCGACCGGGCCGGGGCGCGCACCGACAGCGTCTTCGCGCACGCCCTGCTGGATCAGGTCCGGGCGGTCGCGCACTTCTGGCGCGGCGCCTACCCGGCGGCGTACCGGCTGCTGCTGGACGCCGCCGCCACCGAGATCGAGCCCGCGTACGCGGCACGGATGCTGCTCCAGGCCTTCCACGCCGCCTGGTACGTCGGCGAGGAGCCGGTGGCCACCGTGCTCGACCGGCTGGCCGCCCTCCCGCTCGGCCCCGAAGAACCGCTCGCCCCGCTGGCCCGGGACCTGCCGGCCGCCGTACTGCCGGCCCTGGGACGCCCCGCCGCCGGACCCGTGCCCGACGTGCGGACGACCGCCGAGGCGGCGCGGAAGGCGGGGGCGGAGAGCCCGGTCGACCTGGTGCAGCTGTGCGGTGCGGCGCTCGTCCTCGGGCGCGACCACGAGACGCTGGAGCTGGCCGCCGATCTGATCGCCGAAGCCCGGGCCAAGGGGAGGGTGGGGGTGCTGCCCACGCTCCAGTTCTTCCTGGCCGAGGCCGAGTTGTTCCACGGGCGGCACCGCGACGCGGAGGTCACGGCAGCGGAGGGGTACGCGCTCGCCCGGGACACCGGTCAGCACCAGTGGACCAGCCAACTCGCCGGAATGCTGGCGTGTTTGGCGGCACTGGGCGGCGCCGACGAGCGGTGCGCGGAGCTGGCCGCCGACGCCCTTGTCTCCGGCTCGTCCGCGTCCGCCGCCGGTGAGCCCTGGGCGCAGTGGGCGCTCGCCCTGCTGGACCTCGGGCGCGGCCGCGCGGCGGCTGCCGCAGACCGGCTGCACACGCTCACCACCGGGCCCTACCGGCACCACATCGGCGCGACCCGGGCGGTGGCCGACCTCGTCGAGGCGGCGGTCCGGCTGGGCTCGCCGGAGCGGGCGGCGGAGCCCTACGAGCGCTTCGCCCGCTGGGCGGCCGCGGCGGGGACGCCGTGGGCGGAGGCGGTACGGCTGCGCTGCCAGGCACTGCTGGGGCCGGACGAGTTGGCCGAGTCCGCGTACCGCTCGGCGCTGGACCTGCACGAAGGCACGCAGCGCCCGTTCGAGCAGGCACGGACGGCGCTGCTGTACGGCGAGTGGCTACGGCGCGAGCGGCGGCGGACGGACGCCAGGCCGCACCTGAGCGCGGCGCTGGAGACCTTCGAACGGCTGGGCGCGGCGCCGTGGGCGGAGCGCGCCCGTGCCGAGCTGACCGCCACCGGCACGGCGGCGGCCCCGGCCGCTCCGGCGGGGGCGCTCACGGTGCTCACCCCGCAGGAGTTGCAGATCGCCCGGCTGGCGGCGCAGGGGCTCACCAACCGGGACATCGCGGCGCAGCTCTTCCTCAGCCCGAGGACGGTGGGGCACCACCTGTACAAGGCGTACCCGAAGCTGGGGATCGCCTCGCGGACGGAGCTGGTGGCGCTGTTCTGAGAGGGCGGGGACGGATTACGCTCGGCTGTGGGTCAAAGCCCTGTGTCAAGACGACCGTTGGAAGGAGTTGGGAGCCCATGCAGCACATCGACCTTGCCAACGCTCGGTGGCGTAGGAGTACGTACAGCAGCAACGGGGGCGACTGCGTCGAGGTCGCTCCGGACTTCCCCGGTGCTGTCCCCGTCCGTGACTCCAAGGACCCGTCCGGTCCCGCGCTTGTCTTCCCTGCCGCCGCGTTCGCCGCGTTCGTCGCCGCCGTTCGGGCGGGGGAGTTCGGAACGCTCTGACAGCCGCCCGGACGCCGATGGCCCTGACCGACGCATCGGTCAGGGCCATTGTCTTTGCAGCGCGAACGTCGGCGTCAGGAATCGCCTCGCGGACGGCGCTATTCGGCGGGGGTGCCGCGGAGGAGGAAGGGGAGGTGGGTGCCGTTGGTGAGGGCGGTGAGGGCTTGGGTGGTGCGGCGGTGCTGGTCGGGGGCCATGGCGTCGGGGAGTTGGTGGGGGTGGAGCCAGTGGACGGCGGTGATGGTGGCGGGGGGTCGGTGGCGGGCGACGATCGTTTCCTGGGCGGGGGTGAGGTGGCCGCCCCAGTAGACGAAGTTGATGCCTTCGGGGAGGAGTTGGGCGTCGACGTAGTCGGTGGCGAGGATGTGGCGCAGGGGGAGGACGAGGCCGGTTTCGGTTTCGGTGTGGCGGCGGGCGGCGAGGTGGGGGAGTTCGTTGGCTTCGGCGCTGCCGCCGGGGAGCATGAGGCCGGACTTGTAGGCGGTTCCGATCAGGAGGACGGCGCCGTCGCGGTTGAGGATGAGGGCCTGGTGGCCGAGGCGTCGGCGGGGCGGGTTGGTGAGGATGGCGGGGAGGTGGTGCAGCATGGGGTGCTCCTGTTGGGCGAGAGCCAGGTGAAGCAGGCGGGCAGTCCGGCGCAGATTCCGGCGGTGAGGATCAGCCCGAATATCAGCAACTGCGGTGCGAGCGGCCCGTTGTGGATGGGCCAGCAGACGAGGGCGGCGGTGAGGGTGGAGAGGGTGGCGACGCCGAGGACGGTGGCGAGCAGCTTCACGCCACGTCGGCGGTGCGCGGCCGGCTGGGGTGCTGGACGCTGATGAAGCGGGGCTCGGCGAGGGCCTGGACGAACTCGGGCTTGGTGGTCCACTCGCACCCGCCGGCTTCGGGGCGGAGGTAGACGAGCCCGGCGATGGTGTCCATGTAGACGGCCTCGATGGGCTTGCCGGAGAAGTCCCGGTGCCCGAGGTCCTGGACGACCTCGCCGACGGTGGGGGAGTAGATGGCCATGGGGGCTCCATTGATTGCGCTGTGCATTGGGATCGCTACGACCCGTGTCCATCGTGGAGCCGTCGGGGCTACGATTGGAAGCCGAGGAAATGGCGAATCTGCCTTGGGTTCAGTTGGAGCCAGCATGAACGAGCGCAAACTCGATCCAGCGTCATCCCCGTTTGCCCCCATCGGTGTTCAACTTCGCAGGTCACGCAAAGCGCGAGGTCTCACGCAGCCCCAGCTTGGCGAGATCACCAGATTCTCGGCTTCCTACATTTCGCGAATTGAACGAGGGGTCGAGCCTCCAAGTCGACGCCTCGCCCAGGAAGTCGACCGCGCGCTCGACACGGGCGGCACCATCGAGCTGATGCTCGACCAGCTTGAGCATGTCGTCCTCAAGGAGGGGCTCTCGGAGTACGTCGCACAAGAAGCCAAGGCGGTCACCATCCGGCTGTTCCACCTGGGCCTCATTACGGGCCTGTTGCAGACGGAGGAGTATGCGGCGGCCTACGAGTTGGCATCGGTCCGACGAGGCGCAGCCACTCCGCAGCAAGCGGACGCCCGGGTGAAGTTCCTACTGAACCGCCAAGCCGCGCTCAAGCGGACTCCTCCCCCCTTCGTCCAGGCCGTGCTTGACGAGTGGAACCTGCGGCGGCCGATCGGTGGTCGTAGCGTCATGATCAGACAGCTTCAGTTCCTGGAGGAGCTGGCTCAACAACCCAACGTGACCCTCCAGGTGGCCCCGCTCCGTCTCGGTGAGGATCGGCCCTTCGTGCATCCGGTGAATCTGCTGACCATGGCGAGCGGCAAGATGCTGGGCTACACAGAGAGCCACAAGACGGGCCTCTTGGAGCGTGACGCGCAGATACTGTCGGCATGGGCCAGGGATTACGATCGACTGCAGGTCGAATCCCTGTCCCGAGCCGGCTCGCTGGAGCTGATCAGAGCAGTACGGAAGGAATTTGAGAGCCATGCAGCACCTTGACCTTGCCAACGCTCGGTGGCGCAAGAGCACGTACAGCGGCCAGGGTGGTGAGTGTGTGGAGGTTGCTCCGGACTTCCCCGGTGCTGTCCCCGTCCGTGACTCCAAGGACCCGTCCGGTCCCGCGCTCGTCTTCCCCGCCGCCGCGTTCGCCGCGTTCGTCGACGCAGTCCGGGCCGGGGAGTTCGGCGCCGTCTGACCGCCGCCCGGATGCCGATGGCCCTGACCGAACACATCGGTCAGGGCCATCGTTGCTACAGCCCGAGCGTCGGCGGCAGCGTCAGCTTCGGCTGCGGCTTCAGGTCCTGCAGGCAGAGGGTGTACTTGTGGTCGCCCCGCTTGTAGGTGAAGTAGCCGTCGGCCTCGGGGAACGCCCGGCACACGTTCTCACCGTCATCCGTGTCGTCCTTGCGCCCGACCACGCGGTGCTCGGCCTTCGGGTCGGAGCACGGGACCACCACGACGTCCGGATTGTTGTCCCCGACGCCGGGCAGGACGATCGGGTTGTTGTTGTGGATGCAGTCACCCGTCTTGGCGTACTCGGGGTCGTCCTTCTCCAGCAGCACGATCAGCGAGACCAGGATCGCCGGGATCAACAGTCCGAGGATCGTGGGCCGCAGGAACACCGGCTTGCCGGGGTCCGCGGGCCGCAGGGGCGCTCCGGGCACCGGCTCCGACAGCTTGTTGACCTTCAGCCGCTGCGGGATGTTGATTTTGAGGTTCAATCTCGTTCATCCCCGAGCCCTCGCCGTCATTGGTCGACAGGCAGCACCGTCCAGGCCGGCTCCAGGGCCAGCCGATGACCGGTCAGCGCCTGCAGATCGTCCGCGACCGCCGCGCGTTCGTGCAGGGCGGGCAAGTGCTCGGCGGCGTACCGCTCGTGGGCGGCGGCGCCGGACCACAGGGTGGTGACCAGGTAGCGCTGCGGGTCCAGCCGGGTGACGACACCGCCGAGCATGCCCCCGGCCGCCGCCATGCCGGGCGCCCATACCTCGTGCTGCACGTCCATGAAGTGCGCCGCCCGGCCGGGCCGCAACCGGCAGTCGGCGACCCGCAGCAGGGCGGCCGTCCCAAGTGCGCCGCGCAGATCGGCCGCGTCACCGGCCATCTCCAGGACGACGTCCCCGGTACCCGCCTCGATCGCGGTGTACGTCCCGCCCTGGCCGCTCGCCGCGACCACCGCGTCGTGCCGCTCCCGCATGAACCGCCCGTACGCCTCCTCGTCGGCCCACAGACCAAGGACCCGGGCGTACCCGCCTTCCCAGCCGCCCACCTGCCCGATCAGCCCCGGCTGGTCCCTGATCGCCGCCCAGGCCCGCTGGGCATCGGAGAACCGCTCCCGCCCGTCCTCCGGCACCTCGCAACCGATCCACTTGCCCCACATGCGCGTCAGCTCTTCCCATATACGACGGAGTAGGAAGTCGGACTGGCCGACTTCCTACTCCGTAACGAAGAACCTGCCTCATGGGGCTCCGGCGCGCCAACGGGCCGGTGCGGTGGCCCCGCGTGCGAGCGGCGACAGCGGTGGCGGGGGCGGTGGCGGGGGTGCGGACCGGGCCGTCATCGGGCGGTGGCCAGGGCGTGCTGGATCTCCGGGAGGGAGCGGTTCTTGGTCTCGGGGACGCGGCGGGCGACGAACAGGACAGCGGCGAGCGAGACCGCGGCGAAGAACCAGAAGACCCAGCGCTCGCCGACCGCGTCGGCGGTGGGGAGGAAGGCCTGGCCGACCACGAAGTTGGCGGCCCAGTTGACCAGGGCGCACAGGCCGGTGCCGCGGGCGCGGGACTCGGGCGGGAAGATCTCGGCGGCGAGGATCCAGAAGACCGGGCCGAGGCCGATGGCGAAGGAGCCGACGTAGGCGGTCATCGCCACCAGGGCGATGGCGTTGCCGAGCGGGCCGGGGTGGGCGGGGCCGAGGACGATGCCGAGGGCGGCGAGGGAGACGGCCATGCCGGCGAGGGAGCAGAGCAGCAGGGGGCGGCGGCCGACGCGGTCGATCAGGGGGATGGCGGCGACGGTGAGCAGGACGTTCACCGTGCCGATCGCGACGGAGTAGCCGATCGAGCTGGTGGCGGGCAGTCCGGCGCGGGCCATGATGCTGGGGGCGTAGTAGATGATCGAGTTGATGCCGCCGAACTGCTGGACGGCCGCCAGCGTGACGCCGATGAGCAGGGCGGCGCGGGCGCCGGGGGTGGACAGCAGGGCGCGCGGCCGGTCGGCGCGCGGGCGGGCGGGGGAGGGTTGCCCGTCGAGCCAGGCCGGGGTCTCCGGGATGAAGAGGGTGCCGATCAGCATCGCCACCGAGGGGATCAGCCCGACGGCGAACATGGCGCGCCAGTCGCCGCCGCCCGCGAAGGCCAGGTTGACCAGGTAGGAGACCAGGATGCCCACCGTCAGCAGGATCTGGTTCACCGTGATCATCCGGCCCCGCAGCCGCGGTGGGGCGATCTCGGCGAGGTAGAGCGGGACGATCGTCGACGCGCTGCCGACCGCCAGGCCGAGTACGGCCCGGGCGGCCAGCAGCGTCCAGAAGTCCGGGGCCACGGCGGCCAGCGCCAGGCCGACGGTGAAGGTGGCCGAGATGCCGATCAGCGCCTTGCGGCGGCCGAAGCGGTCGGCCGGGCGGGCGCCGGCCAGGGCGCCGACGGCGGCGCCGAGCAGCAGGGCCGAGATCACCGCGCCCTCCTGGAAGGAGTTCAGCGCCAGCTGCTCCTTGAGGAAGAGCAGGGCACCGGAGATGACGCCGGTGTCGAAGCCGAACAGCAGCCCGCCGAGCGCCACCACACCGGTGGCGAGGGCCATCCGCCGCACCGGGGGCGAGGGGAGGGCGTCCGACGGGGAGGCGGTGAGGTCCAGGTGGAGCTGCGGTGCCATGAGCGGGCTCCCGGAGGGGTGTGGTCAGCAGAGTTGGCGGCAGTCAGCGGCGGTCAGCGGTGCTCAGTGGCGGTCAGTGGTGGGCGTGGGCGGCGTCGAGGGAGCGCAGGACGGTCTCGTGGTTGATGTCGAACCAGCGCAGGTAGGAGACCAGCCGATCGGTGAACGCGTGCGCGTCCTGTTCCTCGCGCGTACTGCGCCGGCTGCGGATCTCCGAGGTGCCGTCGAGGGTCTCCAGGGTGGGGGCGCACAGTTCGACGCACGAGCCGGGGGTGGCGAGCGCGTCCAGGTAGCGGGCGGTCTGGTGGCCGGGTACGCCGTGGTAGAGCTGGGTCCAGACGAGGTGCTGCGGGCGGGCGCCGGCCGCGGCGAGGGCGCGCCAGCGGGTGGAGGCGTCGGTGCAGTGCGCGTCGGCGTGGACGTCGCGGGCGAGCCGGGTGGTGGCGGTGCCGGCCATGCCGCGCAGGGCCTTGGCCTCGTGGCTGCCGGCCCGGTCGAGCAGGGCGTCGATCTCGACGTCGATGCCGCCGACGCCGAAGGCCGCGACCGAGGTGATGCCGGCCAGGTCGAGGCCGCGCCAGCGGGCGAGTTCGAGCCCGTCGAGGTGGGCGCGGACGGCCTGCCGGTAGCGGGCGACGGAGTGCAGCGGGCCGAGCCGCACGCCGATGCCCTCGCCGAGCAGGGTGGTGAGGGCGGCAAGGCCCGGGTCGGAGGCGGGCAGGGCGGGCAGCAGGTTGGGGCGGTGGACGGTGGCGGAGAGCCGGCGGGCGGCGTGCACCTGGTCGCAGGCCTTGCGGCTGCGGGCGGCGACCGGGACGGAGACCAGGCCGTCGCGGCCGTCACCGCGCTCGTGGAGCGGGGACAGCAGGTCGCAGAGCCAGCGGAGTTCGTCGTCCGGGGCGGGCCCGGTGAGGGCGACGGAGGTGATCCGCCCGCTCTCGACGAGCTCCCAGATCCGGTCGCGGCCGGCCGGGCCGGACGGGGTGTGCTGGTACCAGACGGCGAGGCCGGCGGCCGGGCGCGAGGTGCGTACCGACGGGCGGTCGAGGGTGCCGATCATGCTCGGACGGTCCTTTCACGGTCGAGTGCGCGATCGAGGGGAAGGGAGTGCGGAGCAGTGGTGGGCGTGGTGAGCGGGGCCGGCCGCAGTCGGGCACCGGCCGCCACCGCGAGCAGCGCGGCCAGGCAGATCGCGGCGCCGAGCGGCACCACCGTGCCGACGCCGTGCGCGGTGACCGTCCAGCCGCCGAGCGCGGCGCCGGCGGCGATTCCGGCGTTGGCCGCCGAGACGCCCAGGGTGGCGGCGAAGTCGCCGCCCGGTCCTGCGAGTTCGACGATCCGGGACTGCAGCGCCGGGACCAGCCCGAAGCCGGCCAGTCCCCAGCAGGCGACCAGTACGGCCGCCGCCGCGCCGGAGCGTCCGCACAGGTGCAGTGCCAGCAGGGCGACGGTCAGCCCGGCGCAGCCGGCGGTGAGCGTGGCGGCGGCCCGGCGGTCGGCCAGCCGGCCGCCGACGAAGGTGCCGACGGCGGCGGCGGTGCCGAAGGCGAGCAGGTAGCCGCCGACGAACCGGCCGCCGACGCCGGTGACGTCCTCCAGGAAGCCGGCCAGGTAGGTGTACGCGGTGAACTGGCCGGTGAACAGCACCACGGCGGTGCCGAGTACGGCGAGCACCGGCCGGGAGAGCGCGCCGCGCAGCTGCCCGGCCAGGCTGGGCGCGCCCATCGCGGCGGTCGGTGGCACGGTGCGCCGGACGGCGAGCAGGGCGAGCGCGCCGAGGACGGCGACGGCGGTGAGCGCGGCCCGCCAGCCGAGCCACTGCCCGACCAGCGTGCCGAGCGGGACGCCGAGCACGGTGGCGACCGAGATGCCGCCGAAGACCAGCGAGATCGCCCGCCCCTGCCGGCCGGGGCCGGCCAGGGAGACGGCCACGCTGGTGGCGGCGCCGACGATCACCCCGTGGGCGAGCCCGGCCACGCAGCGGGCGGCCAGCAGGACGCCGATGCCGCCGGCCGCCGCCGCTCCGGCGCTCGCCGCCACGTAGGCGGCGAGCGCGCCGAGCAGCAGGGTGCGGCGCGGCAGCCGGAGGGTGAGCGCGGTGAGGGCCGGTCCGCCGACGGAGATGCCCAGGGCGTAGCCGGTGACGAGCAGTCCGGCCGTGCCCAGCCCCGCTCCCAGACCGTCCGCGATCGGGCCGAGAATGCCGACCACGACGAATTCCGAGGTGCCGACGACAAAGGCGACGAGGGCGAGCGAGAGGAATGCGAGACGGTGCGAGGATTCGTTGACGAATTGACTCTTGGGGCTTTTCTCCGGGCGGTTCGGCGGCATTGTCGTCAGCTCTCCGGCCAGTGCTCGGTGGGAAGGTAGAGGCGGGTTTCGGTGGTGTCCTCGTACGGCATTCCCTCGGGCATGTTGATGAGTTCCATGCTCATGCCCCAGGGGGTGGTGAAGTAGACCCAGCGGTCGCCCTTGATCGGTCCGTCCTCGATGGTCTCGGGGTCACCGAGGATGGTGACGCCGGGGACCCTGCTCAGGTAGTCGGCGGCCTTGTCGACGTCGTCCACGTAGATCGCGAAGTGGTGCCCGCCGACGTCGCTGTTGCGCGGCTGCTCGCGGTCCTGGACGGGGGCGGTGTACTCGAAGAGCTCCAGGTTGGCGTTGGGTCCGAGGCGGAGCATCGCGATGTTCGCCGAGGCCCGCGGGTCCACGTTGAGCTTGCGCGCCATCCAGTCGGTCTCCGGGTCCTCGACCGGGCCGAGCCGGTAGGCGAGCTCGGCGCCGATGACGTCGACGAAGAAGTCGACCGCCTGCTGGAGGTCCGGCACGGTGTAGGCGATGTGGTGCACCGCCCGGGCGCCCGGAATCTTGGCCATGGGAATCCTCTTTCGTCCGTTCCCGGTCCGGCGCGGTTCCGCCGGCTGTTCCGAGAATGGGCCGCCGGCCCGGTGGGGGGCAACGGTCGGCGGAGGACTTTGTCAAGGTGCCAAACCGGGGGGCTGTGGATTCCCGGTCCCCGGCTTGTTGTGTTCTGCTTTCGGTCCGATCGCGGATTTCCCTTCAGGTCAACAATTCGAGCGGAGTTGGTTCACATGACGATCGCGTCGCCGGTCGCGTCCGAGGTGCACGTCGCGGGGTACACCGCCCCGGGGTTCGAGCGGGTCCGCGAGGAGTTCGGGCGCAACCTCCTGGAGCGGGACGACCTGGGCGCGGCGTTCTCCGTGCACCGCGGTCGGGAGGTCCTGGTGGACCTCTGGGGCGGGACGGCCGACCACCTGACCGGCGCCCGCTGGGAGCGGGACACCCTCCAGACGATCTTCTCGGGGAGCAAGGGCGTCACCGTGACCGCCCTGCTCAAGCTGGTCGACCGCGGCGGGATCGAGCTGGACCGCCCGGTCTCCCACTACTGGCCGGAGTTCGCGGCCGAGGGCAAGGGCGCGGTGACCGTCCGCGAGGTGGTCACCTTCACCGGCCGGCTGCCCGGCACCTGGACCCAGGTCACCCAGGACGACGCCAACGACCCGCTGCTGATGGCCGGCCTGATCGCCGCCCAGCCGCTGGAGAGCGACCCGCGCGCCGACGGGATCCTGTACGGGCCGCTGTCGGCCGGCTGGATCGTCGGGGAGCTGATCCGCCGGGTGGACGGCCGCCCGCTGGACCGGTTCTTCCGCGAGGAGATCGCCGTCCCGCTGGACCTCGACATCCACTACGGCACCGGCCCGGCCGACTGGTCCCGGCTCGCCCGGACCACCTACGGCAGGAACTTCCTGCCCCAGTTCACCGGTTTCTTCCAGAGCGACGACCCGCTGACCCAGCGGATCTGGCAGAACCCCCAGCCGTTCCCGGACGACGAGGGCGTCTGGGGCCGGCCGGAGCGCCGTTCCGCGCTGATCCCGGCGATCAACGTCAGCGGCACCGCCCGGGCCTTCTCGACCTTCTACGGGATCCTCGCCGAGGACGCCCGCCGGCCGCTGGACGACCGGCCGCTGATGCTCTCCCGCCGCCTGCTGGACGAGGCCCGAGGGGTGTACGCCCGCAAGACCGACCAGCTGATCGACGTGGTGATGGCGTACGGCGGGGGCGGCTACCGGCTGCGGACCGCCGAGCGGCCCGGTCCGGACGGCGAGACCTTCGGCCACGACGGCGGGGGCGGCTCGGCGAACCAGGCCTGGCCCCGGGTCGGCCTCGGCGTCTCGTACGTCATGAACCGGCTGATCGCGCTCGGTCCGGACGACAAGCGGGCCGGCTCGCTGCTCAAGGCGCTGGCCGCCGATGTCACGGACCTGGGCCTGATGGAGCGGTGAGGCCGGGGAGCCCCGGGAGCCCCGGTGGCGTCGGTGGCCCGGCAGGGGAAAGGGCCCCCACGGGGGTAGGGGGCCCTTTCCGGTACCTGAGCCGAGACCGGGACCGAAGCCGAGACCTGAGCCTGAGCCCGAGCCGGTGGCCGACCCGCCCGGCGGAGCACGCCGCCGGGCGGGGATCCGGTCATTCGCCCGCCGCGGCCTCGGCCTCGGCGGCCTTGGCGGCCTCGGCGGCGGCGATGCCGTCGAGGCGGGCGTACTGCTCACCGGTCAGCTCGATGGCCAGCGCGCCCAGGTTCTCCACCAGGTGCTTCCCGGACGTGGTGCCCGGGATCGGCAGGATGTTGGGCGAGCGGTGCAGCAGCCAGGCGAGCGCGGTCTGCGCCGGGGTGGCGCCGACCTCGCGGGCGACCGCGGTGACCGGGCTGTCCTCGCCCGCGTGGCCGCCGATGGCGATCGGGAAGAACGGCATGAACGCGATGCCGCGCTCGGCGGTGAAGTCGACCACCTCGTCGTGCTGGCGGGTGGCCAGGTTGTACCAGTTCTGCACGGTGGCGATCGGGGCGATCTCCAGCGCCTGCTTCAGCTCGTCGACGGTGACCTCGGAGAGGCCGATGTGCCGGACCTTGCCCTCGTCCTGCAGCTGCTTGAGCGCGCCGATCTGGTCGGCCAGCGGCACCTCGGGGTCGATCCGGTGCAGCTGCAGCAGGTCGATCCGCTCGACCCGCAGCCGGCGCAGGCTCAGCTCGGCCTGCTGGCGGATGTAGGCCGGGTGGCCGACCGGGACCCACTCGGACGGGCTCGGGCGGGTCATACCGACCTTGGTGGCGACCACGACGTCCTGGGCGTAGGGGTGCAGCGCCTCCGCGATCAGCTCCTCGCTGCCGCCGAGGGCGTAGGAGTCGGCGGTGTCGATGAGCTGGACGCCGTTCTCGACGGCGGTGCGCAGCACGTCCAGCGCGGCGGCGCGGGGGGTGGGCGCGTGCCAGACGACGGCCTCGGTGGGCTTGATGTCCGGGGTGTCGGCGAGGCGCATGGTGCCGTAGCCGATCCGGCGGACCGTCAAGTCGCCTCCGAGGGCGAAGGTCTGACGGTCGATCTGGGCGTTGATCTCGGTGTTGGTCATGCCGGTCACGGTACAATCTCCCATTCGTGTGAGATTCAAGTGGATGTGAGGGGTGTCACATGCGGATCGGTGAGCTGGCGGCGCGGACCGGGGTCAGCGTCCGCCTGTTGCGGTACTACGAGGAGCAGGGCCTGCTGGAGGCCCGTCGGCCCGAGGGCGGGCACCGCCGGTACGACGAGGACGCGCCGGCGGTGGTGCGGCACATCCGGGCCCTGCTGGGGGCGGGGCTCTCCACCAGCGCCATCCGGGACGTGCTGCCCTGTGTGGGCGGCGACGGCACGGTGGCCCCCTGCATGCTGGAGGTGCTGGAGCAGCGGCTCGACCTGCTCGACCAGCAGCTGCTGTCGCTCGGGGCGAGCCGGGCCGCGTTGGCGGGGATCGTCGCGGCGGCCCGGCGGGAGGCCGAGGTGGTCGAGCTGAACGCGCTGGTGTCGGCCTGAGGCGGCCGGCCTAGCGCGCCGCTCCGGTGCCCGCGACCGGGGCCGGGGCCGGGGTCGATCCCGATCCCGATCCCGTTGCCGGGGCGGTCGAGGCCGAACCGGTGCCGGCCGGACCGGACTTGGCCGCGGCCTTGGAGGACCGACCCCATCGACGCATCACCGGCACCTCGACCAGGCGGTACAGCGCCCAGCCGAAGCCGATGCTCAGCGCCAGGGTGATCCCCATGACTCCCAGGGCACCGGGGGTGCTCCAGGTGTTCGCGCCGGCCGATCCGGTCGCCGCGAGGCCGAGCGGTCCGTACTGGATCACCAGGAAGTGGACCATGTAGAAGGCGAAGGAGACCTCGCCGAGCCAGACCATGGTCCGGCCGGCGAACGGCGTCCCCACCCCCGCGGCGTCCCTGGCGGCCACCGCGGCGATCAGCAGCCCGACCGGCAGCGCGGTCGGCGCGGCCATGCCCCAGGCGTCCGGCAGTGTGATCATCAGCGCGTACCCGGCGACGGTGAGCAGCGCCGCCACCGGCCAGCCGATGGCCACCCAGCGTCCGGTCCGGACGATCCGTGCCAGCAGGATGCCGAGCACGAACTCCGGCAGCCGGGCGGCCGGGAGGAAGTAGACGAACCAGTACCGCCAGAAGGAGAGCGGCTGCCAGGGCGAGTTGGGGCTGCCCGGCAGCAGCTGGGCGATCAGTGGCAGCGCGAACAGCACCGCCGTCATGACGCCCACCCAGAGCCAGAGCCGCTCCGGCCGGATCCGCCGCACCAGCGGCAGGATCACCGGGAAGCTCAGGTAGAACAGCACCTCGCAGGCCAGCGACCAACTCGGGCCGTTGGTACCGCCGATGACCTCCAGCGAGGGGATCCAGCTCTGCAGCAGCAGCAGCGAGGGCACCGTCCCGGCGGCGGTCAGCTCGACGCCGGCCCGGGCCATCAGCAGCAGTCCGACCAGCCAGGTGACGGCGTGGTTGGGGTACAGCTTGAACAGCCGCCGGCGGTAGAAGGCCGAGGGCCGGTCGCCCTCCTTGGCGGACCAGGTGAGCACGAAGCCGCTGAGCACGAAGAAGAATCCGACGCCCAGGAAGCCGGCCCGGCTGAGGTAGTCCGACATGAAGTCGTTCAGCGCGGGGGTGTCGAAGGGCTTGGCCACCGACACGTGGGTCAGGAAGACCAGCAGCGCGGCGATCCACCGCATGCCGGTCAGCGACGGCAGCCGGGAGAGGTTCCGCCCGGAGCCGGCCGGAGCGCCGCCGGCCGCGGCGCTCACCGGACGCTCCCGGGCAGCCGGATCGACTGGCGGTGCCGGAAGAAGTCCTTCGGGTCGTAGGTCTGCTTGACCCGCTGGAGCTTCGGGTAGTTGTCCTTGTAGTACAGCGTGGTCCACGGGACGTTCGAGGTGTTCTGCTGCGGGTCGCTGAGGTCGCGGTCCGCGTAGTTGACGTAGCACCCGTCGGTGACCCGGTTGGAGACCGGGACGCCGCCGGTGTCGGCGTACACCTCGCGGTAGAACTCCTGCAGCCAGGCCGTGTTGGGGGCGTCGTCGGCGGGCGCGGTCCAGTAGGTCTGGTACAGCAGCTTGAAGATCGCGTCGCGCTGGGGGAGCGCGGTGGCGTCGGAGGCGACGCTGTTGATCCTCCCGCCGAAGGAGACCACGGCCAGGCCGCCCTTCGGGTTGGTGTAGTCGGTGCGGGTCAGGTGCTTCCAGATCGCCGCGATCTGGCTCTCCGGGAAGCCCTTCTTCATGTACGCCGACTTGTGGCCGGCCCGCAGTTGGGGGTTGGTCTGCGAGCCGTCCATGGTGCCGATGTACTTGACCGCCTTGAGCCACGGCAGCCGGACCACGTCGCCGGTGTGCGGCACGCCGAGCGCGTCGCTCAGCCCCTGGACGAAGTCCTTGGCGCGCTGCTCGGCCTGCGGCACGTCGCCGTTGACCTGGAGCAGCAGCACCAGGCTGCCGGAGACCTTGTGGTTCAGGAACAGCCAGCTGGTGAGGCCGGTGTAGTCCGAGTCCGGGCCGCTGTTCTGCTCGAACCAGGTGCCGTAGGCGCGGACCATGTTGGCGAAGCCGGTGCGGGTGATGTTCTCCCAGGACCAGCTCGGGATGGCGATCAGCACCTCGGCCGGCGGCTTGGGCAGCTGGTCGGACGGGTTGCTGCCGGTGGCGTCCGGCGAGCGGAACCAGTACCGGGTGACCACGCCGAAGTTGCCGCCGCCACCGCCGGTGTGGGCCCACCAGAGGTCGCGGTGCGGGTCGTTGGCCTCGCGGGTGGCGACGATCGCCCGGGCCCGGCCGTCGGCGCCGAGGGTGACCACCTCGATCGCGTACAGGTGGTCGACCACCAGGCCGTGCTTGCGGGACAGGTTGCCGTAGCCGCCGCCGGTGACGTGCCCGCCGACGCCGACCGCGTAGCAGACGCCGCCGGGGATCGTGACGCCCCAGCCCTCGTAGAGGGTCTGGTAGACCTTGAGCAGGGTGGCGCCCGCCTCGACCTCGAAGGCCCGCCGGCCCGGGTCGTAGCCGACCGCGTCCATGAGGTTCATGTCGACGACGACCTCGACCTCGGCGTTGTAGACGAAGTCCTCGTAGCAGTGGCCGCCGCCGCGGATGGTGAGCCGCTGCTTCTTGTCGGCGGCGTCCTGGACGGCCTGCACCACCTGGGCGGTGGTGCGCGGCAGCCGGACGCCCTTCGGCCGGGCCTCCCAGCGCGGGTTGAAGCCGGATATCAGGTCGACGTAGCGCGGCTGGTCGGGCGTGACGGTGATCAGGTCACCGTTGCGGATCGTTCTGGAGGCCGAGCCGTTGGTGTCCTCCGCGGCCGCCCGGGCGGCGGGCACGAGGAGCCCGCCGGCCGTGGCGGTGCCGATGGTCGCCCCGGCACCGGCCACGAACGTGCGGCGACTGAGATTGCGCATGGAACTCTTCCCACTTCCTGGTTCTGGGATTCGGATGCCGGGTGGTCAGTCGAGCTGGGGGACGCGGGCCGGGAGGGCGGTGCTCAGCGCGCGCGGCAGGACGCGGGTGCTGAGCAGGCGCAGGCCCTCGGGGCCGGCCGTCACGGTGACCTCGGAGTCGTGCCGGGCGAGTAGCAACGAGCCCTCGGAGAGCGGCAGTTCGTCGGGGCCGCGGGTGGCGGTGCCGGTGCCGGAGAGGATGAACAGGGCCTCCTCGACCCCGTCCCGGACCTCGTGGACCAGGCGCTCGCCGGGCGGCAGCCGCCAGAGGTCGAAGGTCTCCGTCTCGCTGTGCAGCATGCCCCGGCGGGCCAGGCAGGACCAGGTCCGCCGCTCGGGGCCGGCCGCCGCCGGGTCGCAGTCCACCGGCCGGAGCGCGCGGCTGACGATCATCGGGCGGCCCGCCCGGCCGCGTTCTGCCCGGACGTGCCCCGCGCCGGCACCGCGAGTTCGGCGTGGAAGAACTCCAGACCGTCCGCACCGGCCGTGATCACCGCGTCCGCGCCGAACGGCAGGGTGATCGCGGTGCCGGCCGTGAGCTCCACCTCGGTGTCGCCGGCCACGGCCGTGCCGGAGCCGGTGAGCACGAAGACGGTGTGCTCGGCGGTGTGCGCGCCGAACGCGGCCCCGGCGCCGCCGGCCAGCTCCCGGATCTCCACCAGGCGCAGCGGACCGGTGAAGACGCCGGCCGGGTCGACCGCCTTCTCCTCCCGCAGATCGTGCAGCCGCATCGTCTCGTTCTTCCTCTCGATCAACTCGGCGGTCGGGGCGTCGGGGGCCAGTCCGTGCAGCACCTCGGAGGTGGCCGGGGCCGGCATCTCGATGACCAGCCACTCCAGGTGCCCCTCGGGGGCGCTGCCGAAGCCGGGGTCGGTGACGCCCGCGGGGGCGCCGGTGTTGCGCAGGCCGTGCACGGTGCCGATCCCGGTCAGCAGGAGGGAGCCGGGACGGGCCGGCCGCACCTCGCCGTTCACCAGGAACTCGCCGTGGCCGCGGAGGATGAAGTAGATCTCCTCGGTGCGGGTGTGGCGGTGCTCGCCGCTCAGGCCGCCGGGCGGGATCCGGGCGACCTCGATCGCCTCGACCTCGGCCTCCAGGTGCTGCCGGCTGGCGAGCGCCTTCCAGTAGGTGAGGCCGGGGGCGCCGTGCACACCGTGGATCTCGGAGGCGTCCCGGGTGTCCGCGACCAGCAGGCCGCCGGTCGGTGCGGCGTCAGACACGGCTGAGCTCCCGGGCGTTGAGCACCCGGAGGTCCTCGACGGCGACGGCGAGCTCGTCGCGGGTCACGTCGTTGACGAAGACCGCGTCGCCGATGCCGGCCGGCAGCGGCAGGCGCTGCTGGCCGTCGCGGTGGCGGACGGTGTCCTGGAGCGCCGCGTCGAGCAGATCGGCGTCCAGCAGCTCGTTCCAGCTGGGCAGTTCGAGCGCGCGCATCACGGCGAGGATCCGGTCGCGCTGCTCCAGGTCGACCAGGCCGCGGCGCCAGCCGATCAGGGTGGTGAGCGCCATGTCGACGGTGACCGCCTCGCCGTGCAGCAGGGCGGGCAGCGCGCGCATCTCCAGGGTGGGGGAGAAGGTGTGGCCGTAGTCGACGATCCGCTCCAGCTCCGCCTCCCACAGGTTCGGCTGGAGCTCCTCCAGCATGCCGTGGATGGCGCGGCGCAGGACCTCGCCGGCCGGGTCGCCGCCGAGCGCGTCGTCCTGGAACTTCCGCTCGATCAGCGCCGGGCCGTGCTGCTCCAGCAGCTCGAACAGCCGGGCGTCCTTGATCAGGGCCATCTTGAGGATCTCGCCCATGCCGTTGGCGATGTGCCGGCGGTCGACGGTGGCGAGGAAGGAACGGTCGAGCAGGGTGAGCACCGGGGCGAAGTAGGTGCCCAGGCGGTTCTTGTGGCCGTTGAAGTTGACGCCGGTCTTCACCCCGACGCCCGCGTCGACCAGGCCGATCAGCGTGGTGGGCACGCGCACCACCGGGGTGCCGCGGCGGTAGAGGTTGGCCACCAGGCAGACGATGTCCATGAGGACGCCGCCGCCGATCACGATGATCGGCTCGCGCCGGCGGTCGAGGCCGAAGGAGTCCAGCGCGACCACGATGTCGGAGGCGGTCTCGAACTCCTTGAGCGTCTCGTCGGCGCGGACCACCTGGAGGAAGTAGTCGACGCCGTGGTGCTCGAAGTAGCGGCGGATCCGCTCGCCGTGCAGGCGGTCGACCTCGGCGTCGATGACCACGAAGCGGCGGTTGCCGCCCTCGGCTCCGGCCGTCTGCTCGATCAGGGCGGTACTGGCCGGGTCGAAGACGCCGTTGCAGACGCGCACCTCGTACTCGACGGGCTTGACCGCGCGCACCCGCCAGGAGTCCGAGGACCGGCTGTAGGTGAGACCGCTCGGGTAATTCTCGAAGACAAGCATGTCCTTTTCCCTTGTGAAGGCATGGGTGAATTCACGGTGCGGTGGTGGCGGTGCAGGGGGTGGTGATCAGACGGGGTGGCGTCCGAGCGCCACCGCGGCATAGGCCGCGGAGGCGAGCGTCATGTGCCGGTGCCAGCCCTCGAAGGAACGCCCTTCGAAATCGCGCAGGCCGACCCGTTCACCGATGACGGTGCGGTCCTCCTCGACGCCGCCGGCCAGCCGGAAGAGCCGGGGGAATTCGGCGGCCCGGTCCGGTCCGGAATCGGTCAGCCAGAATCCGGAGAACGCGGTGGGGCGCGTCCCGGACTCCGCGTAGAGGAGCAGTTCGGCCGGGGTGCCCGGCAGGGCGACCCGGACCACGTGTGCCTCGACCCCGGGCGGGCCGGAGGTGCCGGCCAGCCGGCGGGCGCCGGCGGAGGCGAACAGCTGGTAGGCGGGCAGGGCCCGGCCGCGGTCACGGGTGGGGGCCGTGACCGGCGTGAGCCGGGTCGTCGGGTCGACCCGGACGGCCACCCGCAGGCCGAGCTCCCGGCCGGCCGCGAACAGCCCGCCCGGTTCGGCCGGGCAGCCGTCCCAGATCAGGGTGGCCGCGGCGGTGGCCGGCAGCCGGTCCGCGAGCGGTCCGAGCAGCGCGGCCTGCCGGTCCAGGGAGTCCCCGGTGGCACAGCTCGCGCCCGCCCCGGGCGGCGTGTGCGGCTCCGGCGGGACGGCCCGGTGGGGCGGGTCCGTCAGCTGGAGCTGCCAGTCGACCGGAGCGTTGAGCCGCGGGGCCAGGTACCAGAGGCCGACGGCCCGCTGGGCCCCGGCCAGCTGGCCCAGCTCGGGGACGAACCGGCGTCCGACGCCGACCGAGCGGGTGCCGGACTTCGGGATGAACATCGGCCGGACCAGCCAGGCGCGGGGGGTGCACGCCTCGACCAGCCGGGCGGCCAGGGCCTCCCGGACCGGCGCCCAGGCCCAGGGGGAGTTGCGGATGAAGTGGTGCAGCCGCTGGACCGCCCCCGGGTCGCCGAGCGTCCGGGCGATGTTGCTGATGGACTTCCGGCCGGCCGTGCCGAGCAGGCCGCGCAGGTATTCCTCGGCCTTGATCCGGTAGTCGGCCCGGTCGAACGAGGCGAAGAGCTGCTCGCCGAGAATTTCCGGGAACGTGTCGACCAGGGGGTCCGCGGCGGCTGCCGTGCTCATGGTGCTCACCTCCTCTCCGGGTTGCGCCGGGCTTTCCGGTGGTTCGCGCGGTGGTGCTTTCGGTGGTGCTTCTGGTGGTGCTTTCGGTGAATTCACCGGCGGGTGTTGCGGTGGGTTCCCCGGTGAATTTCCCGACACTGGAATCATCCGCTGCGGCGGGTATTTCGGTCAATGCGATTCGGACGTCTTCGGCAAGTCGCCCGAGCCATTGTCAGGCGGAATTGCGGAGGCTTTCCCGGATGATTTCCGGGGTGCGTCCGGGCAGGTCTCGGCCGAGCGAGTGCGCGGCCGAGACCAGCGTCATGTGGTGGTGCCAGCCGGTGAACGAGCGGCCGGAGAAGTCCAGCAGGCCGAAGTCCGAACCGAGCCGGTCCACGGTGGTCCGGGTGGCCGCACCGGCGTCCAGCAGCGCGAGCACGCCGGGCGCGTCCTCGGCCAGGTTGGTGAGCCAGTACCGCCGCGGCTGTCCGGGACCGCCGCCGTGCGCCCAGAGCCGGTGCACGGGCGAGCCCTGCGGACCGGATGCGCCGAGCGGGCCGGGCAGCAGGACGGGAGTGCCGCGCAGCACCGGCTGCGGGGCCCCCGGCGTCCGCGGCCGGCGGCGCGGGAACAGCGCCTCGGCCGTCACGGTGCCCTGCTGGAGCCGTCCGGGCCGGCCCGTGGCGGCCTGCAGCACCGGCCGGACGGCCTGGCCGCCGCGGACCTCCAGCAGGTACGGGACGCCCCGCCGGGCCAGCGCGCCGGCCAGCCGCAGCGGCTCGTCCGCCACGCCGAGGTCGGCGACCAGTGGCGCGATCGGGAGGAGGCCGGTGAGCCGGTCGACCATCCCGAGCAGCAGCTCGCCGGCCGAGAACGGGGCGAGGCCGTCGGGGATCCGGGCGCGGGTGCGGCGCTGCGGGTCGTCCGTCCAGCTCGGGTCGAGCAGCAGCGACCAGTCCACCGGGACGGCGTCCCGGTCGGTGGCGACGAACAGTCCGGGCGCGGCCTGGCACTTGACGGTGCGCCCGGCGTCCGGGACGAACCGGCGGTGGACGCCCACCGCCTGGTCGCCGCGCTTGGGGATGACCGCCAGGGTGGCCGTCCAGGCGCGGACCGGGCGGTCGCCGGCGGCCAGCCGGGCCAGCACCCGGCGGGCCGGGCGCCAGTCCCAGGGACTGCCGTTGATGAACTGCTGGAGCGAGAGCGAGGCGGTGGTCGCCGTCGGCCCGGTCGCCAGGCTCGCCGCCATGTTCGACAGGGACTTGCGGCCGGGCGCCGCGAGCAGTCCGTGCAGGTAGGAGCGGGCCCAGCGGCGCTGGTCTATCCGGGTCAGGTGGGCGAAGACCTGCTCGGCGAACCGGGAGACCGCGGCTTCGCCGGCCGGTGACAGGGGTTGAGCGTCCATGTGAGCTCCCCGGGATCGGTGTGGTGCCGTGAGATGCCTTGAGATGCCGTCCCCAAAAGAATAGCGAACGATCTCTTTGTTTTTGAGTCCCGTGCGGGCCCTGGACCGGTTTTGGCAAGTCCTGGTGCCCGGTGGCCGGAGAACGCGGCACCGCCCGCACCGGCGTCAAACGGCCGGTGCGGGCGGTGGGTTGACCTCGGGTGAGGGCGTGTCCTGGCAGGTCAGCAGCGTACGCCCGGGGCGGGCGGACCGGTCACCGCACGGCGCCAGAGGCGTCCGAGGCGCTGCCGGACCTCCGCCCGGGCGGCCGGGTCGTCGCCGTCCAGGGTGACGATTCCGCGCCGCAGGGCCTCCGAGCCGACCACCAGGCAGTGGGCCAGCGTCTCCAGGTCCGTGCTGTCGAGGCCGGCGAGGTCGCGGGCCCTGGCGGCGCCGCCGCTTGTGTTCGTGTTGTTGCCGGTCGCGTCGCCGGGGCCGCGGCCGGGGCCCGGGGTGAACGGGTAGACGTCCTCGCGGGGATCGGCCGCGGGGGCGGTGGACCGTTCACGGGCCAGCCGGTCACGCAGGTCCGGGCTCCAGCCCGCGTGCCAGTTGCCGGCCGACTCCGGCTGCTCCCAGGTGAGCCGGGCGGCTGCCCGTACGCTCGGCTCCTCGTCCAGCAGGCGGGTGAGCGTGTCGAGCAACTCCACGACACCCGTGTCGCGTCGCCCGTCCGGCCCGGAGGCTCGGGCGACCGCTGCCCGGGTGAGCGCGGCGGCCTCGGTGCGTACCGCGTCGGCCAGTGCGGCCTTGGACGGGAAGTGGAAGGTGAGCGCCCCCATGGTGACCCCGGCGGTCTGGCTGACCCGGGCCAGTGAGGTGCCCGCGTAGCCGTGCCGGTCGAACTCGGTGGCGGCCGCGTGCAGGAGCGCCCGGTGGGTCTGCTGGGCGCGTTCCTGCTTCATCGCGCACCGCCCGCCCGGCCGGTGGGGCCTCGGTGCGTACAGGTGCCGACGCCCGTGTCCGCCCCCGATCGGCGGGGGCGGGGGACGTCGGGACAGGCTGCGAGCGGGTCGGCCGGGGAGTGAGGGGGGACGAACCACATGGTCGGCGTGGCTCCTTCGCACGGTCGGGGCGTGCCGGTGAGTACCGGTACGGTGACGCTCCGACGTTACGCCTCGGCGCGATGCATACGCACGGCATCCCTGGGATCCTCGGGCGGCTTTGGCATTTCCTTCGCAAATGCCCGCAAGCGGGCGGAGGTCGGGGCATCCGCGGGAGTCGCCTCGGGCGTCGCCCGGGGAGTCGCGGCAGGCGCCGCGGCGGGCTCCCCGGCGAGGTGGGCGCGGTACCAGGGCGCTGCCCCGGCGAGCCGGCGCAGCGGCCCGGGGCCGGGGTCGGTGCCGGTCAGTCGCCAGATCTCCTCGCTGCGGTACCAGTGATGACGGGCCATCAGATCGAGCTGCCGCTCGCCGTACACTCCGGGGACCCTGTCGAGCTCGGCGACGCAGCGGTCCCACGGCCAGTCGACCCCGGGTGCCGGCGGAAGCACACCGTGCTCCGCGAGTGCCGCCAACAGCCGTGCGACGGTGACGGGTTCGGGATGCCCGGCGTGGTGCACCCCGGGCGTGGCCGCCGACGGCTCCGGGGCGAGCGCGAGGTCCGCGATCAGCCGGGCCAGGTCGGTCACGTCGACCAGCGAGAGCAGTGCCCCGCCGCCGTCCCAGCGCGCCGGTACCCGGCGGAGCAGGTCCGCCAGGCAGGGCACCACCCAGCGGTCGCCCGCACCGAGCACCAGCGGGGCGCGCAGCACCACCGCCCCGGCCTCCAGCGCCGCCCGTTCGCCGGTCAGCCGCGTGCGGCTGGCCGCCGAGACCGGCGCGGGCGCCGCCTCGTCCACCCCGAGGCCCCGGTGCGGACCGGCACCGTAGACCGCGGAGGTGGAGAGGTGGACGATCCGGCCGACCCCGGCCCGCCCGGCCTCGGCCAGCAGCGCCCGGGTGCCGTGCACATTGACCGCGGCGCACTCCGGCTCCGGGCCGGCGACCAGCGCGGCGAGGTGGATCAGCACGTCCGCGCCGTCCGCCGCGCCGCGCAGCGTCGCCGGGTCGGCGAGGTCCGCCGCGACCGGGACGGTTCCGGCCGGCGCCGCCGAGCGGGTGAGCGCCCGGACTTCGCCGACCCCCGGCAGCGCACGCAGCGCGGCCAGGACGGCGGAGCCGATGAAGCCGCCCGCCCCGGTCAGCAGGACGGTGGGCCCGTCGGTGCCCGCCCGTCCGTCGTTCTTCCCCCGTGTCCCCCGTACCTCGTTCATGCCGGCTGCTTCCCGTACTCCAGGACGTACGCGCGCAGTTCGGCGACCACCGGCGCGGGTGCGATGCCGGGCAGCAGGAACCACCACAGCTGGACGATCCGCTCCGGCAGGTCGGCCCGCCCGGTGCGCAGGTGGGACATGATCTGCGAGCCGGTGTACGCCGCGACCAGCACCTGGGCGAGCTCCTCCAGCGCGAGGTCGTCGAGCAGTTCGCCGGCCCGCCGGGCGGCGTCCAGCTCGGCGCGGAACTGCTCGGCCCACATCTCGTACGGGCTGAAGTCGCGCAGTCCGAGCTGCCCCTGCTCGACGGCGAGGGTCACACCGGCGCGCAGCAGCACGTTCTCCTGCAGCTCGTCGGCCAGGTAGAGGGTGATCCGGATCAGCTGGCGCAGTCCCGTCGGCTGCCCCGGTAGTTCCAGGTCGGAGGCCTGCTCGTCGATGACCGCCTTGGCGAGGTCCTCCTTGGACTTGAAGTGGAAGTACATCGCCCCCTGGGTGGTGCCCGCCTGGTTGATGATCTTGCTGACGCTGGAACCGCTGAAGCCGTACTCGTCGAAGATCTGCGCGGCGGCCCTCAGGATGGTCTCGCGGGTGCGTACGGCTCGTTCCTGCTTGGCTCTTGCCACGAGTAACTCCAAACGTCTCGACAAACAAAAAGAACGACCTCTATGTTATTCGCCATGGGGCCCGGCGTACACACCGGAGCGCCGATCTTTCACCTTGCCTGTGGCCACTCTGGGGGAGTGCATCCATGTTTCGCACAGACCACAGCACCACCGTCTCCACCTCGCTTGACGAAGCCATGACCGGCGCATCGGCCGCCGCACCGGCCGACGGCCGCACCGACGGCACGGCCGTCGCGCCGACCGCCGTGCCCCAGGAGTACGTGCACAAGCGGGCCGCCGAGGAGGTCCTGCTGACCGGCTGGGAGCAGCTGGCCGAGGACTCCTACCGGATCACCGCGCGGTGGCCGCGCGACCACCGCGCCTACGGCGTCCGCAACGGCTACCACGACCCGATGCTCCTGGTGGAGACGGTCCGTCAGACCTTCCCGCTGCTCTCGCACGCGGCCTTCGGCGTCCCGGTCGGCCACCAGCTGATCTGGGACCACTTCGGCTACGCGCTCATCCCGGGCGGCCTGTGGGCCGGCGCGCACGACACGGTCCCGCGCCAGCGCGGCGCCGCCGACAGCGGCGCCGCCCGCGTCCGGCGCGCCGGCGACGCCCACGACGAGGTGCAGATCGACGCCGTCTGCCAGGACGTGGTCCGCCGCGGCAACCGGGTGGCCGCGCTGACGCTCGCCTACGTGGTCAGCCGCGACGGCGAGCCGATCGCCACCGCGCAGACCCGCTTCACCGTCCAGACCCCGGCGATCTACCGGCGGCTGCGCGCCGACAAGGGCGACCCCGCCGAGATGATGGCCCGCGCCGTCCCGCTGCCCGCGCCGATCCCGGTCGCCCGGGCCGGCCGCGCCGTGCCGCAGGAGGTGGCGCTCTCCGCCACCGACCGGGCCCGGCGCTGGCAGCTGCGGGTCGACACCCACCACCCGGTGCACTTCGACCACCCGGTCGACCACGTGCCCGGCTCGCTGCTGCTGGACGCCGCCCGGCAGGCCGCGCAGGCGCTGCACCACCAGGCGCCGGTGATGGCCGTCGCCATGGAGTGCGACTTCAGCCGCTACGTCGAGCTGGACGAGCCCTGCCTGGTCGAGGTGACCCAGCTGCCGCGCGACCCCGCCCGCCGGGACCGCGTCGGGGTGGTCCTGCAGCAGGGCGCGGGCGACCCGTCCTGCTCGATCATCGTCACGGTGGCGCCGCTCACCACGGGCTGACCGACGATCAGCGCGGCCCGGGCCTGCCGGTACCCCCTGCCGGCGGGCCCCGGCCCTCCCCGCCTCCCCGGCCCTCTCCCCGGCCTTCCCCTCGGTCCACCCGGCAGGCCTCCCGGCCGCCGCGCACACGGTGCCGCCGTACCCTGGACCCCCGCGCAGGACACCAGGGGGGCCGGACCGCGCATGGAACTCAGACAGCTCCGCACCTTCGAGGCGGTCGTCGTCCACCGCACCGTCACCGACGCCGCCGCGGCCCTCGGCCTCGCGCCGTCCTCCGTCGCCGAGCAACTCCGCACCCTGGAACGCTCGCTCGGCACCGCCCTGTTCGAACGCTCGCCGCGGGCGATGACGCCGACCCCGGCCGGGCGCCGGCTGCTGCCCTGGGCCCGCCGGTTGCTGGACCAGGCCGACCAGGCCCGCCGCGAGGTCACCGCCGCCCGCACGGTCCTGCGGCTCGGCACCCTGGAGACGGTCGCCGCCACCCACGCGCCCCGGGTGCTCGCCCGGCTCACCGGGCACCATCCGGAGCTGGACGTCGCCCTGCACACCGACGCGGACCGGGACGGCCTGCTGCACGGTGTCGCGGCGGGCGGCCTGGACGCCGCGCTGCTGCTGGACACCGCCGGCCCGCTCGGCGAACTCGGCTTCGTCCCGCCTCCGGTCCCGCTGGCCCACCTCGACCTGGAGGACGTCCCCCTCGTCCTGGTCGCCGCGCCCGGGTCCCCCGACCCGGGTCAGCGCCTGCTGGTGAACACGCCGGCCTGCTCCTTCCGCCTCGCCGGTGACCGGCTCTTCGGCCCCGAGGTGGAACGCCTGCACACCGGCGACGTCGCCGCCACCCGGGCCTGCGCCGAGCGCGGCCTCGGCATGGCCCTGCTCCCCGAGTCCGCCGTCCACGAGCAGCTGGCCGCCGGCACCCTGCGCCGGCTTGCCCCCGCCGTCCCCCCTGCCGTCCCCGCCGCCGTTCTCGTCCCCGCGCTCCGCCTCCGCCTGGTCTGGCGCGCCGACCGCGAGGCCGTGCCGGCCGTCCGCGACGTCCTCCACGCCGCTGCCGCCACCGCGCGCTGACCGCCGTTCAGCCCCGCCAGAGCCGCTCCAGGTGCGCGTGCAACACCTCGGCCGCCCGGCCCTCCGTCAGCTGTCCGACCAGCACGTGCGCGGTCAGCCCGTCCACCAGCGCCAGCAGGGTCCGGACCTCGACCTCCCGCACCTCCGGCGCGACACCCGCCTCGGCCAGCAGTCCGAGGAACAGCTCCTCCGACGCCGCGTACCCCGCCCGCAGCGGCCCGGCCAGCGCCTCGCTCACCGCCGCCTGCGCCAGGAACGCCAGCCAGACCCGCGCCTCGCTGCGGTGCTCCGCCCGCAGCAGCGCCAGCTCCTCCGCCGCGTAGCCGACCGCACTGGCCGAGGACTGCGCCGGGCCGGCGCCCAGCCGCTCCCGCACCCGGCGCTCGATCCGCCCGCCGATGTGCCGGAGCGCGTGGACCAGCATCTCCTCCTTGGTGCGGAAGCACCGCTGGACGGCCCCCATCGAGAGCCCCGCCCGCTCGGCGACGTCCCGCAGCGTGACGCCCTCCAGACCGCTCTCGTCGGCGAGCCGGCAGACCGCCTCGGCGATCACCCGCCGCCGCTCCGCCAGATCCACCTGCCTGGGCACGTCGTGCTCCCCACTTAATCCGATGCGTTCGTATCGGTTCACACACTACGCTTCCGATGCACCTGCATCACTACGTCCCCTCCCCAGGAGCGCAGCCATGTCCGACACCGATCCCTCCGCACTCCCCTGGTCCCTCACCGCCTCCGCCCAGGCCCGCGCCGTCCGCACCGGCGAGATCTCCGCCGGCGAGCTCATCGACGCCCACCTCGACCGGATCGCCGAGGTGAATCCCCAGGTCAACGCGATCACCCAGCTGCTCGCCGACCGCGCCCGCGCCCAGGCGGCCGACACCGACCGCCGCCGCGCCGCCGGCGAACCGCTCGGCCCGCTGGCCGGCGTGCCGTTCACGGTGAAGGAGACCACCGCGATCGAGGGCGTCCCGACCACCTTCGGCGTTCCGCGCTTCCGCGACCTGGTCGCCGACGCCGACGCGCCCCCGGTCGCCCGCCTCCGCGCCGCCGGCGCGATCCCGATCGGCCACAGCAACCTCCCCACCCTGGTCCTGTCCGGGATGCACAGCCGCAGCGAACTCTTCGGCGACACCGTCAACCCCTGGGACCCGACCGTCACCCCGGGCGGCACCAGCGGCGGCGACGCGGTCGCCGTCGCCACCGGCATGGCCGCCCTCGGCCTCGGCAACGACTCGGGCGGCTCCATCCGCGTCCCGGCCGCCTTCTGCGGCGTGGCCGGCCTCAAGCCGAGCTACGGCCGGTTCCCCGCCGACCACCGCATCCTCGGCCCCGCCGACCCCGGCCCGGCCTCCCAGTTCCTGGTCGTCGACGGCCCGTTCGCCCGCAGCGTCGCCGACCTCCGGCTCGCCTTCGAACTCCTCGCCGGCACCGACCCGCGCGACCCGCGGGCCGTCCCCGCCCCCCTGGACGGCGAACCGCTGCCCGGCCCCGTCAAGGTCGCGGTGGTCGCCGACCCCGGCGGCCACGGCGTCCACCCCACCGCCCGCGCCGCCGTCGCCACCGCCGCCGCCGTCCTCGCCGACGCCGGCTACGACGTCCAGGAGGTCCCCGACGTCCCCCGCCTCGACGAGACCCTCGCCGCCTACGACCTGCTCACCATCACCGAGTTCGCCCCCACCTGGCCGTCCGTCCGCCCCCTCCTCGGCCCCGGCGGCGACCGCTACCTCGCACCCGTCATGGACCGCACCCCGCCGGCCACCTCCGCCGAGTTCATGACCCTGATGGGCACCTGGCTCACCATCCGCCGGGCCTGGGCCGAATTCCTCGCCGACTTCCCCCTCCTCCTCGCCCCCGTCTACACCGACCCCATCCCCGCCCCCGGCCTCGAATCCCGCGACCCCGCCTCCCGCGACCGCGTCGCCACCGCCATGGGCCTCTGCACCGCCACCAGCCTCGCCGGTGTCCCCGCCGTCACCGTCCCCACCGGCCTCACCCTCGGCCACCCCACCGCCGTCCAGCTCATCACCCGCCCCTACCGCGAGGACCTCGCCCTCCACGCCGCCCACACCCTCGAATCCCACCTCCCCCCACTCACCCCCATCACCCCCCGCCCCGAACGAACCCTCCCCGTGTGACCCGCGCCACCACGCCCCGCCGGTGGCCGAGCCCTTGAGGCCCGGTCACCCGGCCGCACACGCAAAACGACAGAGGCTCTGCCGGATTTCTCCGGCAGAGCCTCTGCATTGGGTCGGGGTGGCGGGATTTGAACCCACGGCCTCTTCGTCCCGAATGAGGGTCGGGGTGAGAGCCGACCTGCGTAAACGTGCGAACGTGCAGGTCAGAGCGTCGGGTTCCGTCGGCTCTCGTGGTGCTAGCGCGGGGTGAATCTCAAGATCTTCTCCCGAGTTTCTCCCAACGGCTCCCAGCGGGCTGCTGAGAGCGGAGTCAGTTGCTGACTCGCCACCCTTCGAGCGCAGCCAGTGCCCGTGCCCGGGCCTCGACGACGGCCATACGCGCCGACCGCTCACCCTCGTGTACGTGCGCGGCTTGGCTGGTGCTCTGCCCGGGCCACTTGCGGTACAGAAGTCCCGTTTCGGTGCTGAACCACCCCCGGCTCACGGCGTTCAGCGCGAGCAGAAGGCCCGTGTCCTCGGAGGCGGGGAGCGCCATCCAGCCGCCGAGTGCCAGGAGCAAGTCCCGGCGGACGCACAGCGTCGCGGGGTGCACCTGGGCGCGGAAGTCGTGGGCCTTCCAGTGCTCAAGCACGGCGCCACGCTCGATCGGGCCTTCCGGCGGATCCTGGTCGAACCCGACGGTGGAGCCGTCCGGCAGAAGGTCAAGCACACGCGACGTGGTCCAGTAGATGTCGGGGTCGTTCAGCGCGGCCACATCGCGGGCCAGGGTGCCCGGGGTCAGCATGTCGTCAGCGTCCAGGACCTTGACGAATTCGCCTTCCGCGCGGGACAGCGCCAGAGTTCGGGCGACGCCGGCGCGCCCATGGCGGCCCTGGCCGAAGCTGATCCGAGGGTCGTCAGGGACGTGCGGCGCGACCGCATCCGTCTCCCCGTCCTCCTGAATCACCCACTGCCATCCCCATCCGTCGGGAAGCTGCTGGTCGACAAGCGACTTGTAGGCATCGGCCAGGAACGGGGCCGACGGTCCATGTACCGCCGTAATGATGGTCACGATGTTGGTCATGCTCACCACCTTGTCAGCTTGCTCGTGAAGGTCAGCTCAGTGCGGTCGCCCGGCAGGATGACGTGGGAGACCTCGACCACCCGGTCGTTGATGTCGATGCTGATCTTGCGACAGATGATCACCGACACGCCCACCGGCAGGCCCAATTCCTCCGCCTCTTCCGGCGTGGGCGGCCGGGCCTGGAACGTTTCCACGATCCGGTCCAGCTCGATTCCCACCGTCCAGAGCTGGTTCTGGGTTCCCCCGGGCCACGGTTCCTGGTCGTCACGCAGCAGGTCAGGGTTGCCGGCCACCATGTCGAGCAACAGGTAGGACTCCGCGCGGTTGAGTGGCGTCCGCTCCTCCCGGTTCCTGGTTCGGTACGTCCTGCGAAGCAGCATGGCGCCCTCGGGCACGCCGAACTCCTCCGCAAGCTCCGCTGTTGCGGCCACCTGCGCGTACGTTGCCGAGAAGACGAGGTCGTTAACGGTCAAACCGGTGTCGCGCTCGGTCGCTCCTGTCTTGAGCCTCTCGGATTCGGGCTGACGCGCTCGGTCCTTCTCCCACTGGTGTCGGGCACCGTCCCGAACGACCTTGGTCGACTCCTTCCGGACGAACGTCCCCCGGCCGTGCTGCTTCTCGACCAGGCCCTCGGCCTCCAGGACACCAACCGCCTGCCGCACGGTCGGCACGCTCGTTCCGAACTGGTCCGACAGCGCCGTCTCGGCGGGCAGCCTCTCGCCAGGCTTGCGCTGACCTGTGCGGATCTCTTCCCGCAGCGCGTCTGCGATGCGCTCGTACACCTTCGCCATGGTGGCCTCCGCCGTCCCTCGGTGTGTGACTCGCTCAGGATAAGTCCTCAAGAGGAGTTGACGACTTCCTGAGAACCCGTCATAGTCATTCGCAGGTCGCAAGTCCTAAAGAGGAGTTGAGGACAAGTCCTCAATATGACTCTAGGGCTTGCTTGACCTGCACAGATGCACCTGAAGGGCGGCATAGCAGCGCTTCGAAGGTCATCTGTGAGCTGAGGCGGAGGACGCTGCAATCTCCGCAAAGGCCAGGGGATAGGGGTTCGGCTAGGTCCGGCCCTGACTGGCGAGGTGGCCCGGCGACCGCGAGCAACGGCCGGAGAGTGGGGCATTAGTGGCCCCCTTGCAGTGAGTTTCTTTGCCCGCCCGAACCGAGGAGGTGTCCCGATGTTCTTGATCGATCGTGTGAGACATAGGTCGCCTCGCCGGGCCTCTGCTGGCCGGTGAGGCTGCTCCACCAGCGTTCACGACTCCCGGCGTGACCGTCCCGCCCACCCGGCGGGTCGGCCACGTCGGGTTTCCGCGGCCGCTCGTTGAGCGCCCGATCCGCTAAACGGCTGCGGTCCCGGTGCTGCAACACCGGGACCGCTCAGGGCCGTCCGAGTGAAGGACACCGACCCATGAAACTGATTGTCGCAGGCCAGGACGCCGCGACGCCGGGCGAGTTCGCGGAACTCGCGCTCGGCTTCGGCATCGACGCCGAACTGTTCACCGGCAGCGAGACGGAGAGCCCGGAGGAGATGCGGGCCCGACTCGACGCCGCACGGGACATCCTGCGGGACCTGGACCCGCCGGCCGCCCGCTTCGCCTCCGCGCTGATGCGCAAGGCCGAGCGCCGCCGGGCGCTCACCTGGAGGGCCGCCGCGTGAGCCTGCACCGCGCCCAGTACCTCACCGGCACCCGCGCCCCGCACCGGACGGCCCGCCCGGCGGCCACCGTGCTCGCCGAGGTTCGCCCGGCGGGGGACGGTGACCTGCGCGGCGCCGCCTGCGCTGGCGCCGACACCGACCTGTTCTACCCGGACCCCGAGGAGATCGGCCCCGAGGCCGCCGAGTGGGCCGAGCGCCGCGCCAAGATGATCTGCGCCGGGTGCCCGGTCCGCACGATGTGCCTGGAACTGGCCCTGGAGCGCCGCGAGCCCGAGGGCGTCTTCGGCGGCCTCACCCCCGCCGAGCGCCGGACCGTCAGTGCGCGCCGTCACCAGGCTGCCGCCCGTGAGCGGCGCGTGGCCGGTGGCGTGCCCGACAACGTGCTCGCCGCGTTCACGGACGCCGTGAGCGCGCTCACCGCCCGCTCACAGCGCACGGTTCGGGGGCCGCGATGAAGGCGGCGATGAGTCCCGCGCAGATCCGATCCGCCGAGCGGGCGCTGAGCGTCGGGACGTGGGCGATCACGTTCGGCGCGGTCCTGTACAGCGTGCTCACGGTGACCCCGCT
>NZ_JBHVRK010000011.1:0-65898 GCF_042885845.1 Kitasatospora sp. NPDC058032
ACCCGCGGATCTTCACCTGGTCGTCACTACGGCCCAGGTACTCCAGCTCACCGTCCCGGTTCCACCGCACCAGGTCACCCGTGCGGTACATCCGGTCGCCCGCCGCACCGAACGGGTCCGCCACGAACCGCTCCGCCGACAGACCCGCACGCCCCAGATAACCACGCGCCAGACCCCGACCCGCGACGTACAGCTCACCGGCGACACCCGGGGGCACCAACCGGAGGTACTCGTCCAGCACATGGACCCGGGTGTTGGCCACCGGCCGCCCGATCGGAATGTACGTACCCGCCAGTGGCTCACTGACCGTGGCGGCCACGGTCGACTCCGTCGGCCCATAGGCGTTGATCATCCGACGCCCCACCGACCACCGTTCGACCAGCTCCGGCGGGCACGCCTCGGCGCCGACGATGAGGCCGGAGAGCTCGGTGAGCGTGCTGGGCGCCTGGACCGGGAGGGTGGCCAGAACGGACGGCGGGATGAACGCGTGGGTGATCCGCCGGTCCGCCAGGACCCTGGCCAGATCCTCCCCCGCCAGACGGCCCGGCGGGGGCACGACGAGGGTGCCGCCGCCGCTGAGGGCCATCAGCAGTTCCAGGACCGAGGCGTCGAAGCTGGGCGAGGCCAGCTGCACGACCCGGCTCCGGTCAGTGGTACGGCAGCGCTCGACCAACGTGGAGGCCAGCGAGGCCAGACCCGTGTGCGTAACGGTGACACCCTTGGGCCGACCCGTGGAACCCGAGGTGTAGATCACGTAGGCGGTGTTCACCGGAGTGAGCGGCGCGACCCGCTCCGCATCCGTCGGATCGCTCGCCGGCTGCCCGTCCCAGACCCCGGCCAGCTCCTCGACCGCCAGACCCTCCGGCAACTCCTCCGCCAGCCGCCCGGTCGTGAGCAGCAGGGCGGGAGCGGCATCCGCGAGCATGTACGCGATGCGATCCGCCGGGTAGTCCGGATCCACCGGCAAGTAACCGGCACCCGCCTTCACCACACCCAGGATCGCCGCGAACAGCTCCGCGCCGCGCGGCAGCGCCAGCCCGACCAGGTCCTCGGCCCCGATACCCCGGCCGATCAGCCAGTGCGCGATCCGGTTGGCACGCGCGTTCAGCTCCGCATACGTCCAGGTCTCATCCCCGGCCTCCAACGCCACCACGTCCGGCGCAACCGCCACCCTGGCCTCGAACAGCCCGGGCAGCGTCGCTTCCTCGACCTCGGGCCGGAACGTGGTCACCCAGTCCCGGAGCCGGGCCTCCTCACCCTCGGTGAGGAAGTCCAGCGAGCCGATCGGCCGGGACGGATCGGCGGAGACTGCCTTCAACAGCCGGGCCCAACGCTCGGTCAACGCCTCGATCGTCGACCGGTCGTACAGGTCCGTCGCGAACTCGACGAAGCCACTGATCCCCGAAGGTGCGCCGTTCGAGCCATGCTCCTCGCCCACCGTGATGGCCAGGTCGAACATCGAGGTTCCGGTGGGCCAGATCTCACTGTCCGCCTGCAATCCGGACAGTTGGAAGTTCGGCTGCTGGGTGTTCTGAAGTCCCAGGGAGATCTGGAACAGCGGGTGGTGGCTGGAGGACCGGTGCGGGTTGAGCTTCTCCACCAGGTGCTCGAACGGGATGTCCTGGTGGGCGTAGGCCTCCAGGTTGCTCCGGCGGACCTGCGCCAGCAGGTCGGTGAAGGACGGGTTGCCCGCCGTGTCCGTGCGCAGCACCAGGGTGTTGACGAAGAAGCCGATGAGCTGGTCGAGGTTCTCGTCGGTGCGTCCGGCGATCGGTGCGCCGAGCGGGATGTCCGTTCCGGCGCCGAGACGGGTCAGCAGAGCGGCGAAGGACGCCTGCAGCACCATGAACATGGTGGTGCCGGTGGAACGGGCCAGCTCGGACAGCGCCTGGTGCAGCTCCGCGTCGATGCCGAAGGTGCTCACGTCACCCGCGTAGCCGGCCACCACGGGGCGGGGCCGGTCGGCGGGGACGGTGACCTGCTCCGGAAGACCGGCCAACTGCCCGGTCCAGTAACGCTGCTGGCGGGCGAACAGGCTGTCGGGATCGGTGTCGTCACCGAGCAGGTCGCGCTGCCACAGGGTGTAGTCGGCGTACTGCACCGGCAGCTGCGGCCAGTCCGGGCCGGCGCCCGTCAGTCGGGCGGAGTACGCGGCCACCAGGTCCTGGGCCAGCCGGCCCATGGACCAGCCGTCACCGGCGATGTGGTGCAGCACCAGCATCAGCACCGCCTCAGCGGAACCGGTCACGAACAAGTCGGCGGACAGCGGAATCTGCGAGGACAGGTCGAACTCATAGCGGGCGGCCCGATCCAGCGCCCGGGCGACGTCGGCCTGCTCGACCCGCTGGACCGGCAGCTCGATGCGGGCCTGCTCCGGGTCGAGAACGCGCTGGCGGGGCTGCCCGTCGACGTCCTCGAAGACCGTGCGCAGCGCCTCGTGGCGCGCGATGACGTCGCTGATGGCCTCCCGCAGCGCCGGCCGGTCCAGGTCACCGGTCAGCCGCAGGGCGAGCGGCATGTTGTAAGTGGCGGAGGGACCTTCCAGCTGGTGCAGGAACCACAGCCGCTGCTGGGCGAAGGACAGCGGCAGCACCTCCGGCCGGGGCAGCGCGACGAGAGCCGGACGCGTCGCCCCCTCGTCCAGCCGCACGGAGAGCTTGGCAACCGTGGGCGCCTCGAAAAGCGCCTGGAGAGGCATCTCGGTGCCGAGAGTGGCCCGGATCCTGCTGGAGAGCTGGGTCGCCAGCAGGGAGTGACCGCCGAGCGCGAAGAAATCGTCGTCGACCCCGACACTCGACAGGCCGAGGATCTCCGCGAACAAGGTGCAGAGAATCTCCTCCTGCGGCGTGCGCGGTGCACGGCCACCACCCGCGGACGTGTACTCCGGTGCGGGAAGGGCCTTGCGGTCGATCTTGCCGTTCGGGGTCAGCGGAATGCGGTCCAGGGTGACGATCGCCGACGGGACCATGTACTCCGGCAACTGCGCCTGCAACACCTGCCGCAGCGCCGTCACCAGCGCCCCGCTCGTCCGCGCCCGAGCCGGGGAGTTCGTCAGAGCGGAACCACCACCGGAGGACCGGTAGACACCGGTCACCGCCCGGGTGTCCGCCGCGTCCAGCAGGACCGCGTCGAACCCGCCCGGAAGACCGGCACTCCACGTGACCACCGCCCGGAACCCGAGACCCTCGGCCCACCGGTGGAAGGCCTCCGGATCGATCCCGGCCACCGAGCCGAGCACCGACCGCACCGCGTCCAGGTCCTCACCCGAGTCCAACGCCTCGACGGCAGCCGCCTCACCCGACAGACGCGCGTCGGGAACACCCACCACACGAAGCGGCACACCACCGGCCAACCGCTCCCGCAACCCGTCCAACGTGCTGAGGTCGCTCCCCCACCGCACCACCGGCAGGCCGGCCAGATCCGTCAACGCCTCCGCACCCTTGTGAAGGGCGACCTCGTAACGGTGACGGGTCAGCTCGTTGTGCGCCTCACCACGCTTGATCCGGATGTCCACACCCGCACCGCACTCGGCGGCGAGAGCGGTGAAGTAGTCCGGGTGGACCAGCAGTTCCTTCTCCACCACCAACGCGTGCTCCACCGAAGCATGGAGCTGGGCACTGCCGGCGGCATTCGGGGCATGGATGGCCGTCTGGAACATCCGCAGCTGCCCCAGATGACGGATGTCACCCAGCAGAACCCGGCCACCGTCCGCCAGCAACTCCAGCGCCTGACGCAGAACGGAGGTGAGGTACTCCCGGTTCGGGAAGTACTGCGCAACCGAGTTGATCACGATCGTGTCGAAGTAACCGACGGGCAGCCCCGTGAAGTCCTCCGCCGGCCGGCACCGCAGCTCGACGTGCTCCCAGCCCCGCTCCGCGACCTGCCCCACCAACCGGGTCACCACCGGCTGCGACAGATCCGTGCCCCAGTAGGCCTCGACCTCCCCCGCCAGCGGCGCCATCAACAGACCCGAACCGACACCGATCTCCAACACCCGCCGCGGCGCGAAGGAACGAATCCGCTCCACCGTCGCCGCACGCCACTCCCGCATCTCCTCCAACGGGATCGCCTCACCCGTGTACGAGCTGTTCCACCCCGCGAAATCCTCACCCAACGACGCGGCCGAACCCTCGTACAACGAGTCGTACAACTCCCGCCAGTCCTCAACCTGCTCACCAGCACCGACGCCGACGTCGGCACCACCGGTCCCCGGAACGACGTAAGCCACCAGACGGGTGTCACCGGGCTGGTCCTCACGCGGAACCACCACCGCCTGCGCCACCTCGGCATGCCGAGCCAGCACCGACTGGACCTCACCCGGCTCGATCCGGAACCCACGGATCTTCACCTGGTCATCGCTACGGCCCAGGTACTCCAGCTCACCGTCCCGGTTCCACCGCACCAGGTCACCCGTGCGATACATCCGGCCCCCCGCCGCACCGAACGGATCCGCCACGAACCGCTCCGCCGACAGACCCGCACGCCCCAGATAACCACGCGCCAAACCCCGACCCGCCACATACAACTCACCCGCGACACCCTGCGGCACCGGCCGCAGATACTCGTCCAGCACATACACCCGGGTGTTGACCACCGGCCGCCCGATCGGGACATGGGCACCCGACAGCGGCTCACTGGCCGTGACGTCCACTGTCGACTCCGTCGGACCGTACGCATTGATCATCCGACGGCCCACCGACCACCGCTCGACCAGCTCCGGCGCGCACGCCTCACCAGCCACCACGATCGTGCCCAGGTCGGACAGCACGGACTCGCTACCCGCCGGCAAGGTCGCCAACACCGACGGCGGGAGCGTCACATGCGTGATCCGCCGCTCGGCCAGCACCCGGCCCAGCTCCTCACCCACCAACCGCTGCGACCCCGCCACCACCAGCACCGAACCGGTCGCCAGCGCCATCACCAGCTCCCACACCGCGGCATCGAAACCCGGCGAGGCGAACTGCAGCACCCGACTGCCCGCGGTCACCGCGAACCGCTCCAGATGCGTCACCACCAGGGATGCCAGACCCGTGTGCGTGACGGTGACGCCCTTGGGCCGGCCCGTGGAACCCGAGGTGTAGATGACGTAGGCGGTGTTCGCCGGGGTGAGCGGCGCGACCCGGTCCGCATCCGTCGGATCGGTGACCGGCTGCCCGTCCCAGACCCCGGCCAGCTCCTCGACGGCCAGCCCCTCCGGCAACTCCTCCGCCAGCCGCCCCGTGGTGAGCAGCAGGGCTGGAGCGGCATCCGCGAGCATGTAGGTGATGCGCTCGGACGGGTACTCCGGATCCACCGGCAGATAACCCGCGCCCGCCTTCACGATGCCCAGGATCACCGCGACCTGATCCGCACTGCGCGGCAGCACCACACCGACCAGGTCCTCGGCCCCGATGCCGCGCGAGATCAGCCAGTGCGCGATCCGGTTCGCCCGCGCGTTCAACTCCCCGTACGTCCAGCAGACATCAGCCCCGTCCACCGCCACCGCGTCCGGCGCGACCGCCACCCTGGCCTCGAACAGCCCGGGCAGGGTCGAGTCCTCGACCTCGGGCCGGGACATGGTCGCCCAGTCCCGGAGCCGGGCCTCCTCACCCTCGGTGAGGAAGTCCAGCGAGCCGATCGGCCGGGACGGATCGGCGGTCACCGCCGTCAACAGCCGAGTCCAGCGAGCGATCAGCGCCTCGATCGTCGACCGGTCGTACAGGTCCGTCGCGAACTCGACCGTGCCGGACATGCCCTTGGGCGTGCCGTCGGGGTCGTGGCTCTCGTACATGCTGATGAACGCGTCGAAACGCGCTGTGCCGGTGGCCCAGGTCTCGGAATCCGCCTGCAGGCCGGGCAGGTCGAAGTGAGCCTCCTCGTTGTTCTGGAGGACGAGCGCGACCTGGAAGAGCGGGTGGTGCGCATTGGATCGCAGCGGGTTGAGCTTCTCCACCAGGTACTGGAACGGGACGTCCTGGTGCGCGTAGGCGTCCAGGCTGGTCCGGCGGACCTGCCCGAGCAGGTCGGCGAAGGCCGGGTCGCCCGCCGTGTCGGTCCGCAGGACGAACGTGTTGACGAAGAAGCCGACCAGGTCGTCGAGGCTCTCGTCGGTGCGCCCGGCCACGCCGCTGCCGATCGGGATGTCGGTCCCGGCGCCGAGGCGGGTCAGCAGGGCGGCCACCGAGGCCTGCAGCACCATGTACAACGTACTGCCGGTGGAACGGGCCAGCTCGACGAGGTCCCGGTGCAGCTCCGCGTCGAGGCTGAAGGCGCTGGTGTCGCCCTCATAGCTGGCGACGGCGGGGCGGGGCCGGTCGGTGGGGACGGTGACCTGCTCCGGCAGACCGGCCAACTGCTCAGCCCAGTAACCGTACTGGCGGCTGAAGGCGCTCTCCGGGTCACTGTCGTCACCGAGCAGCTCACGCTGCCACAGCGTGTAGTCGGCGTACTGCACCGGCAGCTGCGGCCAGTCCGGCCCGGCACCCGTCAGGCGGGCGGTGTAGGCCGCGATCAGGTCGCGGGCCAGCGGCGCGAGCGACCAGCCGTCACCGGCGATGTGGTGCAGCACCAGCATCAGCACCGAATCCGTCGGGCTGACGGTCAACAGCTCCACGCGCAGCGGCACTTGACCGGAAAGGTCGAACTCGTACCGGGCGGCCCGGTTCATGGCCGGCGTGAGACCGGCCTGATCGACCTGCTGGACGTACAGCCTGGCGCGAGCCTGGTCGGGAGTGAGGACGCGCTGGCTGGGACGGCCGCCACCCTCCTCGAACACGGTGCGCAGTGCCTCGTGGCGCGCGACCACGTCGTCGATGGCACCCTGCAGCGCCTGCTGCTCCAGGTCGCCGGTCAGCCGCAGGGCGAGCACGATGTTGTAGGTGGCGGAGGGGCCTTCGAGCTTGTGCTGGAACCACAGCCGCTCCTGGGCGTAGGACAGCGGCAGCACCTGCGGCCGGTCCACCGGTTCGAGTGCGCGGCGCAGTTCTCCGGCGTGGTCGGCCAGTCGGCGGGCGAGCGCTTCCGCGGTGGGCGCGTCGAACACGGTTCGCAGCGGGATCTCCACACCGAGTGCCGTCCGGATCCGGCTGATCAGACGGGTGGCCAGCAGCGAATGGCCGCCCAGGTCGAAGAAGCTGTCGTCGACCCCGACCCCGGACACGCCCAGGATCTCGGCGAACGCCGTGCACAGGATCTGCTCCTGCGGCGTGCGCGGAGCGCGTCCGGTGCCCGTCAGGGTGTAGTCGGGTGCGGGAAGGGCCCTGCGGTCGATCTTCCCGTTCGGCGTCATCGGCATCCGGTCCAGCGCCACGACAACCGCAGGAACCATGTGGGCGGGAAGAACGCTTCGCAGCTGCTCCCGGATCCGCTCCGAGGAGAAGCCGGCGGCCGTCACCGGTACCGCGTACGCCACGAGGCGGGCACCGCCGGGCTGGTCCCGGCGAGCGACGACCACGGCCTGGGAGATGCCGGGCTGCTCCTGGAGCACCGCCTCGATCTCTCCGGGCTCGATCCGGAATCCGCGGATCTTCACCTGGTCGTCACTACGGCCCAGGTACTCCAGCTCACCGTCCCGGTTCCACCGCACCAGGTCACCCGTGCGGTACATCCGGCCCCCGGCCGCACCGAACGGATCCGCCACGAACCGCTCGGCACTCAGACCGGGCCGGTTCAGGTAGCCACGGGCGACGCCCTTTCCCGCGATGTAGAGCTCGCCGTCCCCGCCCGCGGCGACCGGCTGGAGCCGGGCGTCGAGGACGTACACCCGAGTGTTGAACAGCGGTCGTCCGATGGGCACCTGACGGCCGGACAGGGCCCCGCTCGCCGTCGCGTACACGGTGCACTCCGTCGGCCCGTAGGCATTGATCATCCGACGGCCCGGCGACCAGCGTTCCACCAGCTCCGGCGGAACCGCCTCGCCGATCATGGTCAGGGTGCCGAGTCCGGACAGGGCCGACTCGCTTCCCACCGGGAGCGTCTCCAGCACCGAGGCGGTGATGAAGGCATGGGTGATCCGCCGGTCGGCCATGATCCGCATGAGCTCGTGGCCGGCCAGGCTGTCGGCGTCGGTCAGGACGAGGGCGGCGCCGGACGTCAGCGCGAGGAATATCTCCGAGACGGAGGCGTCGAAGCCGAGCGAGGCGAGCTGCAGGATCCTGCTGCCCCGACCTGCCGCACAGCGGTCGGTCAGCGCGGCGGTGAGGCTGGCGAGCCCGGTGTGGGTGACAGCCACGCCCTTGGGCCGGCCGGTGGAACCGGACGTGTAGATGGTGTAGGCAAGACCCGCGGCGGTGAGCGGCGCACGGCGGTCGGCATCGGTGGGATTGCCGGTGGCCTGCTCGCGCAGCAGCCCGGGAAGCATCTCGACCGGGACCGTCTCCGCATCGGCGACGGACAGGCTTGCGGCCAGGGAGGCCGTGGTCAGCAGCAGGGCCGGCTTGGCGTCAGTGAGCATGAAGTCGATGCGCTCGGCCGGGTATCCCGGGTCCACGGGCAGGTAGGCGGCACCCGCCTTCGTGATGCCCAGGATCACGGTGATCTGCTCGGCGCACCGGGGGAGGGCCACACCGACCAGCTGCCCGGGAGCGATGCCGCGTGAGATGAGCCAGTGCGCGATCCGGTTCGCCTGCGCGTTGAGCTCGGCGTAGGTGAAGGAGCGGCCACCGTCCTCCAGCGCGAGCGCCTGCGGGGTCGCTTCGACCTGAGCCTCGAACAGCTGCGGCACGGTGGCGTCTTCGATGTCGTCCCGCCGGTTTCCACCCAGGTCGGACAGCAGCCGGTCCTGTGCGCCGGGTGCTACGGGCACGCCCCCGTCGGCATCGGGGCGGAGGGTCTCAGCGAACCGCTTGTCAGGGGTGGTCATGAAGACTCCACAGGAGAGGCGACGAGCGTCCAGGCGCGGAAGCCGAGATTCACTGACTGATCTCAAGCCTGAACCGGAAATGACTCGGGTCGGTAATGCGAGCAGGCCGAAGAGAACCGCGGCGATCGCACTGATCGTCCACCGGCTTCGAGTGCCTTTACTTGGAGGTTCGACAACGGAGCACCCGCGCCGGCAAGACGTTCGCGCCAGAACAGGCATACTCGGTGATCCTCACCAGCGGCCAGAACCCTGTCAAGAAGCCCTGTTCAACCGTAAGGGCCGGGCAACTGTAAGAATCCGGGCAACTGTACAGACCCGCCGATAGCCGGGGAGCCCTTCTTGACGTCCACCCCGAACGTGTGCGGAGATATCTTCCCAACAAGGGAACCCTGGATTTATTCCGCGCACGGTAGCGCCCAGGAACGGGATAAGAACACCAAATGCAACCGAAGACGACGTACAGCGGTCCAGTTTTCGACATTCTGGGAGTGGGTTTCGGGCCCTCCAATCTGGCCTTGGCCGTGGCGGTCGACGAGCACAACGCGGCCACCCCGGACTCCCCTCTGCGCGCCGGGTTCATCGAACGCAAGCAGGCCTTCGGATGGCACAAGGGCATGCTGCTCGACGAGGCGACGATGCAGGTCAGCTTCCTCAAGGATCTGGCCACCATGCGGAACCCGCAGAGCCGGTACACCTTCCTGATGTACCTTCACCAGCGCGGTCGACTGGTTCAGTTCATCAACCACAAGACGCTCTTCCCACTGCGCATCGAGTTCCACGACTATCTGGAATGGGTGGCCGCGCAGTTCGAGGAGCTCGTCCGCTACGGTGCCGAGGTGGTCGAGGTCCGCCCTGTCGAGGAGGGCGGCAGGATCGTCTTCCTCGACGTGGTCTCGCGCGACGGCGACGACCCGGACACGGTGGTCGTGCAGCGGACCCGCAACCTGGTGATCGCCAGCGGCATCGTTCCCACCCTGCCGCTCGGGCTGGAGGGCACGGAACGCCTCTGGCACAGCTCGGAATTTCTGAACCGGCTGGCGGCGCTCCCCTCGGACCCGTCGGTGTGTACGGTCGTCGGCGCCGGCCAGAGCGCCGCGGAGATAGCCGGACACCTGCACGACAGGTTCCCCCGCGCCGATGTCCACGCGGTCTTCTCGCGCTACGGCTACAGCCCCGCCGACGACTCGCCCTTCGCCAACCGCGTCTTCGACCCGGAAGCCGTCGACGAATTCTTCTCCGCACCCCCGCACGTGCAGCAGAAGTTCTTCCACTACCACGCGAACACGAACTACTCGGTGGTCGACCCGGAGGTCATCGACGACCTTTTCGGCCGGGTCTACCGGGAGTCCGTCCGCGGTGTTCCGCGCCTGCACATCCGCCACATGACGGAAGTGAAGCAGGTCATTTCCGAACCCGACCGGGTCCGGCTCCGGCTGGAGCACCTGCCCACCGGGGAGGACATCGACCTCGACACCGATCTGGTGGTCTTCGCGACCGGCTACCGGCCGATGGATCCGCTCGCGGTGCTCGGCCCGGCGGCCTCCCTCTGCAAGCGGGACTCCTCCGGTCTCCTGCACGTCCAGCGCGACCACCAGGTCGTGACCGAGGGCTCGGTGGAATGCGGGATCTACCTGCAGGGCGGCACTGAGCACACACACGGCCTGTCGTCCTCGCTGCTGTCGACCACAGCCGTCAGGGCCGGCGAGATCGTCCTCTCCGTGGCCGGGCGCTCCCCGGACACGGATCCCGAGCTGACCGAACGAAGGATGTCGAAGGGCTTCAGCGATGTACGTTCCTGAGCAGTACCGGCCACAAGACCCGTCCTGGACCCGCGAGCTGATCCGCTCCAATCCCCTGGCCCTCCTGGTCACCAACGGCCCCCAGCACCCCTGGGCCACACACGTTCCCGTGCTCCTCGCCGAGGAGCTGGACGGTGCCCAGGCACCCGGGGAGGACCTCGTCGGCCGGCGGATCCTCGGACACATGAACCTGCTCAATCCCCACTGGAAGGCGCTGTCGGAGGCCGAGCACGCCCTGCTCGTCTTCCAAGGGCCCGACTCCTATGTCTCGCCCACGGTCTACGAGCAGGTGCCCGCAGCTCCGACCTGGGACTTCACCTCCGTTCACGTGCACGGCACGCTGCAGGTGATCGAGGATCCCGACGCCCTGAGGAAGATCGTGCGTGCCACCGTGCGCGCGTTCGAACGGGAGGTCGGCACCGGGTGGGACATGACCGGGTCCCTCGACTACTTCGAGCGCCTCCTGCCCGGAATCCGCGGGTTCGAGATCGAGGTCCAGAACGTCGACAGCATGTTCAAGCTCAGCCAGGAGCAGCCGCGGGAGACCGTGGCGAAGGTGGTCCACGACTTCCGCCGGAGCACCGGGAACCGCCGGCACGAACTCGCCGCCATGATCGAGCGAGCGGCGTCCGGCGCGTCCGGTGACCTCGCGCCGTAACGCCGCCACCGTGTGACATGAGAGGACCAACAATGCAGCGCACCATGCTGAAGTCGAAGATCCATCGAGCCACCGTGACCCAGTGCAACCTGCACTACGTGGGCTCGGTGACGGTCGACGAGGATCTGATGGAGGCCGCGGACCTGGTCGCGGGCGAACTCGTACACATCGTGGACATCAACAACGGCGCCCGTCTGGAGACCTACGTCATCACCGGGCCGCGCGGCAGCGGGATCATCGGGATCAACGGCGCCGCCGCCCGGCTCGTCCACGAGGGCGACCTGGTGATCCTCATCTCCTACGCGACGGTCGACGACGCCGAGGCCCGCAAGCTGCGGCCCAGCGTCGTCTTCGTCGACGAAGCCAACCGTGTCCTGGAGGCCGGCACCGATCCGGCCGCCGTGCCGCCGGGCCATGGCCTGGTGTCCGGAGCCCACTAGAGGGACGGCGCCGCCCCGGCTCGCGTGGAGCCGGGGCGGCGAGGCTGTTCAACTGTCCGATCCGAACAGTTGAACAGCCACCGGTCTCAGTCCGGCCAGCGTTCGAGCTCGTCCGCGAACGAGTTCCAGCCCTGCGCGCAGGCGCGGGCGAACTGCGCCACGGCGTTCGCCGCATGGGGTGGCACCTGCCGCACGAGGTCGTTCAGCTGCTCGCTACTGGTCGCCTGCGCACCGAGCCAGCGCAACAGCGAGCGGCGGGCCTCGTTGAAGCGGAGCGACGGGTCACGACGGAGCCTCTCCACGATGTCCGTGGGCCGGGTGGCCGTACCGTGCCCCCGCCCTCCCGGTAGTGCTTCCACGGTGCGCTGCCTCGGCGCCGTCCACTCCGTCCGCGGCTTCGGAATCCTCTCCGTCGCCCGCTGCCTCGGAGGGACCGGGTCCTGGCCACGCCGCATCCGGTCGCGGACGTCCCGCACGGTGGCCGGAGCGATGCCTGCGACCTTGGCGATCTCCCGCAGAGAGGCGCCGGGTTGCTCGGCTATCAGCTTTCCGGCCAGCCGGCGCCCCTCGGCCGAGCTGAGAGGTCGCACCTTGCCGTCCCGGCCGATCCGCGCCTCCGCCGAGGACCCGCCGGACTCGCGCTGCCGGATCCCGCTCACCGTGACCGCGGAGAGCCCGACAGTGGCCGCGATCGCGCGGTCGGACCAGTAGGGATGCGCCTTGAGGATGCGGCCCACCGCGGCGGTTCGGTCCGCCTGCGTCAACGGCAGGCCGTGCGCGCTGTTGGCCTTCACGGCGAGGACGAAGGCAGCCTCCGCGTCGCCGTCGAACAGACACACCTCGATGTCCTGGTCACCGCGCATCCGGGCCGCGAGCAGGCGGTGCTGGCCGTCGATGACCTTCATCGACGGCCAGTGGACGAGGATCGGCGGCAGCGGATCACCGACCTGCGCGAGCGTTTCGACATGCCGCTCGTCCGGCCCGAGGAGCCTCGGAGAATCTCCGGGCAGAAGGGAACTGACGGGCAGTGTCCCGGTGCGGAGCCCGGGGAGTGACCTGGGCTCTCCAGCCTCGCTGCTCAAAGTTCCCAGACGTGTCTCATCAAGAGGATTCATCATGGATACCGCTTCCCCCGTCACCTGAACGACCCCTCACCTCAGGTTCAAAGCCTTGTCTTGCCATGGAGATCCGCCTTCCATCCTACGCACACGCTGAAACGTCCGGCGTGATTCTGACCGTATGTCAACTTTTCGGCTGGAACAGGCACTTACAGCGATCGGCGGGCGCCTCCGGAACGCCGGGCCGCGACCGGGCGGGCGGACCCTTGTCCGGACACGACCCGACGGGGGGATGTTCCGCCAGGAGCCGCCGGGCACGGCAGCGGGACCGTTGACACCCGCAGGAGACGCATGGAAGCATCGTCGAAGTCCTGATCATCCTGATCTGATTCCCTGGTGCAGGCTTCCTCGATTGACTGCGAATCAGATCCCCGGTTCTGGACCATCGTCTCGTTCTCGGAATTTTCTGATCACAGAATCTCGAGCACGGCTCTGCTCCCGGCGGCTCCGGCAACATCTCCCGTCCCGTTCCGGGTCGTTCGACGACAGCAGGCCACCTACCGGTTCGGAAATGATCCGGAGCGGCGCCCCGGTGCAATTTGAGGAAGAGTGGTATGCGCAGCCAGGATGACACGCGAGTCGGCCGATGGTTTCGGGAGGTGCGACATAGCCCGAACCCGCAGACGCGATTGATCTGCTTTCCCCACGCCGGCGGACTGGCGAGCTTCTTCCGCCCCTGGGGCCAGCTCGTGCCGCCCGGTACGGAACTCCTCGCGGTCCGCTACCCGGGCCGGGAGGACCGGTTCCTCGAGCCGTTCGCCGAAACGATGGACGAGCTCGTGGAGCAGATAGCGGGTGAATGCGTCCGCCTGCTCGACGCACCGCTGGCGTTCTTCGGCCACAGCATGGGCGCCTCGGTCGCCTACGAGGTCGCACTGCGCCTGCAGGCGGAGCACGGCGCGGCTGTCTCGGCGCTCTTCGTCTCCGGCCGCTCGGGCCCCGGACGAGAGCACATTCGACCGCTATCCGGCGCCAGCGACCACCAACTCATGAAAGAACTGACCGAGTTGGGAGGGACCGACGCGGAGGCCTTCGAGGACGCGGAGCTGCGCGAGCTGGTGCTGCCGACGATCCGCGCCGACTACCGGCTGGTCGAGGCGTACACGGCGACGAAGGCCGGCGCCGCACTGAACGCCCCGGTCACCGCCTACTACGGCACACGGGACGCGGAGGTGAGCCGCGATTCCGTGGAGGCGTGGGCCGAGGTGACGGACTCCGGTTTCCGCATGCTTCCCTTCGAGGGCGGCCACTTCTTTCTCCTGGACCACCCCAGGGCTATCGTCGATGACATCCGCTCCCGTCTCGATCCCATCGCCAGACGCTGACTCCGCCCGAATTCGGCCAGTCGGCCATCCGGGTCCGGTCGGCCCGAAATGCCTCCCGCTCGAAACCAAACACCTTCCAGACAGAGGAATCCAATGTCCAACCCATTCGATGACCCCAACGCCACCTACTTCGTCCTGGTCAACGAAGAGGGACAGCACTCGCTCTGGCCGGCCTTCGCCGAGGTGCCGGCCGGCTGGGACACGGCCTTCGGCGAGGCCGGCCGCGAGGAGTGCCTCGAATTCACCGAGAGGTCCTGGACCGACATGCGCCCGAAGAGCCTCATCGCCGCCATGAAGAACGACTGAACCCATTCTTCCGTATGCGATCGGCCGGAGGCTTAGGTGAATTCCTTCACCTCCGGCCGCAGGCCTGCCGAACGCAAGGAGATTTCCGTGTCGCCGAGTACCGGCAGCACCGGTTCCGGGTACGCCGAAACGATGGGGTCGATCACTCGCACCGCAACACAGCGGCGCCTTTTGATGTGCTCCCCCAGCCACTTCGACGTCACCTATTCCATCAACCCCTGGATGGCCCCCGAGAAACCCACCGACGGTTCTCTGGCAGTGGCCCAGTGGGAGAGGCTCCGCGATCTCTACCGCGACCTCGGGCACATCGTGGAGATGATCGATCCGCTCCCCGGGTTGCCCGACATGGTGTTCGCCGCCAACGGCGCGACCGTGGTGGACGGTCGGGTGTTGGGTGCGCGCTTCCGCAGCTTCGAGCGCACGGCCGAGGGCCCGGCCTACCTCGCGTGGTTCCGGGAGCACGGCTTCGGGGAGATCAGCTGGCCGGAGCACCTCAACGAGGGCGAAGGCGACTTCCTGCTCGCCGGCCGCACGCTGCTGGCGGGTACGGGATTCCGCACCGACCGCCGTTCCCACGACGAGGCCCAGGACTTCTTCGGGGTCCCGGTGATCTCCCTGAACCTGGTGGACCCTCGCTTCTACCACCTGGACACCGCGCTGGCGGTGCTCTCGGACCACGAGGTGATGTACTTTCCGGAGGCCTTCTCGGAGAGCAGCCGCAGGGTGCTCCGGAATCTGTTCCCCGACGCGATCCTGGCGACCGAGGAGGACGCTCTCGCCTTCGGCCTGAACGCGTTCTCCGACGGCCGCCACGTCCTGCTGCCGCAGTCGGCGGTCCACCTGATCGACGAGTTGAGGCAGCGTGGGTTCGAGCCGATCGGCGTCGACCTGTCCGAGCTCCTCAAGGCCGGAGGCAGCGTCAAGTGCTGCACCCTGGAGCTGCGCAGCGGCTGAACGGCGCAACCGCAGGCCGGGCGTCGCGCGGCCGGGCCGTTCGCGGGACCTCGACGGGTTCCGCGAACGGCCCGGCGCGGCGGTCCTTCCCGGCGCGCGGAACACCGGTCCCGTCCAGGTCGTGCCGGAGTTCAGCCGCCGGGCCGTCCCGCCGTCCGCTCCCCGAGCGCTGCAACTCCCGCCACAGGGTGTCGGCGAGCTCGGCCCGGCAGCGGGCAGCCGGCAGCGGGCAGCAGTGAGTCAGCCGAACGTGGGAGTGGCCGACAGCTGTCCAGTTGGTCGCGGCCGCAGTGTTCCGGTCTGCTCCGACACCTGTGCCGCCTCGCTCAAGGAAGTCGCCAGTCCACCGGCTGCGCCCCCTGCCGCACCAGCAGCTCGTTGGCCCGGCTGAACGGGCGCGAGCCGAAGAAGCCCCCGCTCGCCGAGTACGGGCTCGGGTGCGCCGACTCGATCGCCGGGATCTCGCCCAGCAGCGGCCGCAGATTGCGCGCGTCGCGGCCCCAGAGGATCGCCACCAGCGGGCCGCCGCGCGTCGCCAGGGCACGGATCGCCTGCTCGGTGACCTCCTCCCAGCCCTTGCCGCGGTGCGCGGCGGGCTTGCGCGGGGCGGTGGTCAGGGCGCGGTTCAGCAGCAGCACGCCCTGCCGCGTCCACGGGGTGAGGTCGCCGTTGGACGGCTGCGGGAGGCCGAGGTCGCTGCCGTACTCCTGGAAGATGTTGATCAGACTGGCCGGGATCGGCCGGACCTCGGCCCCCACCGAGAAGCTCAGGCCGACGGCGTGACCGGGGGTCGGGTAGGGATCCTGGCCGACGATCAGCACCCGCACCTCGGCGAACGGCTGCTGGAAGGCGCGCAGCACGTTCGGTCCCGAGGGCAGATAGGTGCGGCCGGCGGCCAGTTCTGCGCGGAGGAAGTCGCCCATCGCGGCGACCCGCCCGGCCACCGGCTCCAGCGCGGTGGCCCACCCGGGCTCGACGATCTCGTTCAGTGGACGCGGTGCCATGGGCGTAACCCTATCGGCCTACACCGACAGCCCGTTCACCGAGATGATCACACCGCGGCACCTCGAACTGCGGCTCACGCCACCGGGCGCCCGCGCAGCACCACCAGCCGCGGATCGGCCAGCACCCGGACGTCGGCGCGCGGGTCGTGCGCGTACACCACGAAGTCCGCCGGCGCGCCCTCCTCCAGGCCGGGGCGCCCCAGCCAGGCGCGCGCGCCCCAGGTGGCCGCGGACAGCGCCTCGGCGGGGGTGAGGCCGGCCTTCACCAGCTCGGCGACCTCCTCCGCGACCAGCCCGTGGGCGAGCGAACCGCCCGCGTCCGTCCCGACGTAGACGGGGATGCCCGCGTCGTGCGCGGCGCCGACCGTGTCGTAGCGGCGCTCGTGCAGCCGGCGCATGTGGGCGGCCCAGGCCGGGAACTTGCCCTCGCCGCCGGCCGCCAGCTGCGGGAAGGTGGCGATGTTGACCAGGGTCGGCACGATCGCGACCCCGCGCTCGGCGAAGACCGGGATCAACTCCTCGGTCAGGCCGGTGGCGTGCTCGACGCAGTCGATGCCGGCGGCCAGCAGGTCCGGCAGCGACTCGGCGGCGAAGCAGTGCGCGGTGACCCGCGCGCCCTCCTCGTGCGCCGCCGCGATCGCCTCGGCGAGCGCGTCGCCCGGCCAGCAGGCGGCGAGGTCGCCGCGGTCGCGGTCGATCCAGTCGCCGACCAGCTTGACCCAGCCGTCGCCCCGCCGGGCCTCGGCGCGCACGTAGGCGGCGAGGTCACCGGGCTCGATCTCGTGCGCGTAGTTGCGGATGTAGCGGCGGGTGCGGGCGATGTGCCGGCCGGCCCGGACGATCCGGGGCAGGTCCTCGCGGTCGTCGATCCAGCGGGTGTCGGCGGCGGACCCGGCGTCGCGGATCAGCAGGGTGCCGGCGTCGCGGTCGGTGAGCGCCTGCTTCTCGCTGGTGGCGGCGTCGACGGCGCCGTGCGCGTCCAGGCCGACGTGGCAGTGCGCGTCCACCAGGCCGGGCAGCACCCAGCCCTGGACCGTCCGGACGTCCGGGTCGGCGGCGCCCACGGCGGCCGGACGGGAGAAGGTCACCCGGCCGTCCACCACCCAGAGTTCGTCCCGGACGTCCTCCGGACCGACCAGCACCCGACCCCGGACGTGCAGCACCGCGCCATCGCTCATGGCCGCACTCTACCGACGGCGCCGTTCCCGGTAAGCGGCGAAGATGGGGCAGACTCGTTCCCGGCCACCCGCCGCTCCCTCCCTCGCACCCCCTCGAAAGGCCCAGAGACCGTGAGCCCCTTCCTCGACCTGCCCCCGCTCACCGCCGCCGACTTCGCGGCGATCGAGGACCAGGTCGCCGCGCTGCTGCACACCACCGCCGACGTGATCGTCACCCAGGGCGAGGCGCTGCTGCCACTGGAGGCCGCCATCCGCGGCGCCGCGCACCCGGGCTCGACCGCGCTCAACATCGTCACCGGCCCGTACGGCCAGACCTTCGGCAACTGGCTGCGTGACTGCGGCGCGAAGGTCGTCGACCTCGCCGTGCCGTTCGACAGCGCGGTGACCGCCGAGCAGGTCGCCGCGGCCCTGGCGGCCGAGCCGGCCATCGACTTCGTCTCGCTGGTGCACGCCGAGGCCGCCACCGGCAACACCAACCCGGTCGCCGAGATCGGCGCCGTGGTGCGCGAGCACGGCGCGCTGCTGATGGTGGACGCGGTCGCCTCGGTGGCCGCCGAGCCGCTGCTGACCGACGCCTGGGGCGTCGACCTGTGCGTGATCGGCGGGCAGAAGGCGATGGGCGGACCGGCCGGCGTCTCGGCCGTCTCGGTCTCCGAGCGGGCCTGGCAGCGGATCGCCGCCAACCCGGCCGCCCCGCGCCGTTCCTACCTCTCGCTGCTGGACTGGAAGGAGCGCTGGACGGACGCCGGTCGCACCGTCCTGCCGCACGCGCCCGCGCAGCTGGAGATGCTCGCGCTCGGCGCCTGCCTGGACCGGATCGCGGCGGACGGCCTGCCCGCCGTCATCGCCCGCCACCGGGCGGCCGCGGCCGCCACCCGCGCGGGCGTCCGGGCGCTCGGCACGCTCAGCCCGTTCGTCCCCGAGGACGCGCACGCCGCGCCGGTCGCCACCACCCTGCGCACCCCGGCCGGCCTGGACGCCACCGCCCTCGCCGCCGAGCTGCGCCGGCTCGACGCCTCGCTGCCGGTCCAGGCCGGCGGCGGCGTGCTGGCCGCCGAGATGCTGCGGGTCAACCACTACGGCACCGCCGCCGCCCTCGACACCGTCCGGGCCACCCTCACCGCCCTCGCGACCGCGACCGGCGCCGACGCCGCCCCCGCCCTCACCGCGGCCGAGCAGGCCTGGCACGCGACCGTCTGAGGTCCCTCGGCGGCCACCCGACCGCCCCGACCGCCCCGACCGCCCCGTCCGCCGCAGCGGGCGGGGCGGTCCGCCGTCCGGCCTCGGCTCGGACAGGCCCTACGCCGGTACCTCGGCGAGGCCGCGGAACTCACGGGCGCGCCCGGCCAGCACGTCGGGGTCGACGGTCGCGCCGTCGAGGACCTCCGCGAAGGCGGCCCACATGCTGCCGTCCGCCCAGGTGCACACCGACAGCTCGCCGTCCTCGAAGCCGGCCAGGCCGCACTTCATCACGCCGCCGCGCTCGCCCGGGTCGACGTCGTGCAGGTCGGTGTAGGTGTAGCCGCTCCGGCGCTGCGCGGCGATCGCGTCGTCGAGCTGCGAGGCGGGCAGGAAGATGTGCATCTCCGCGACGGTCACGAAGACCAGCCGCGCGTCGTCCGAGCTGCGGTAGCTGGTGGCCGAGACGCCGGAGCCGCCGCCGATCCGCCAGGACTGCTTGTCGCGGGTGCCGTCGGAGGCCTTCGGCAGGCCCTGGAACTGCTCCGGCGGCCGGTAGCCGTAGGCGCCGAGGGCGGCGAAGTTGTCGGCGAAGGCCACCCCGAAGGCGGTGCAGCCGACGACCGCGGCGGCGGCGAGGCCGATCCAGAGCCGGCGGCGGGAGGGGCGCACCGGCCGCGCGTCCGCGGACGGCACGTCGACCGCCGCTTCGACGGGCTGTTGATCATGTTCGAGCATCGGCACATCCGAGCAGGTCCGGTCCTGCCCGGCAAGGGGTTCCGGGCGTTCGGCCCGGCACTGTTCCCGAATCGTTCACTCCCCCGGCACCCACGGCTCACCGCCCCCCGGCAGGCTCCAGCGCGACGGAGAAGTTGGCTATACAACTTCGACCCCACGCCCCCGGGCCGCCGAGGAGACGACCATGACCACCGAGCTGCCGCCGTACTGGCTGCGCGACAACTGCCCCTGCGCCGAATGCCGCGACCCGCGCAACGGGCAGAAGCTGTTCCAGATCACCGACCTGCCGGACGACCTCGCGATCGCCGCGCGGGCCGAGCTGGAGGGGCACCTGGAGGTGCTCTGGTCGGACGGGCACCGCTCCCGGTACCCGTCCGGGTGGCTGACCCGGGAGGCCGACGGCGACGGGCGCACGGAGGCCGACAAGCGGCTCTGGGAGGCCGCGGACTTCGCCGCCGGCATCCCCGAGGCCCAGTGGTCGGCCTACCTGGCCGACCCGGCCGAGCAGGCGGCCGTGCTGGCCGCCGTGCGCCGCTCCGGCTTCGCCGTGCTGCGCGGGGTGCCGGTGCGCGAACGGCAGGTGCTGGCGGTCGCGGAGAGCTTCGGCCACGTGCGGGTCACCAATTACGGCGAGCTGTTCGACGTCCGGGTCGAGCCGGACCCGAACAACCTGGCCTTCACCAGCGCCGCGATCACCCCGCACACCGACAACCCGTACCGCGACCCGGTGCCGACCCTGCAACTGCTGCACTGCCTGGAGAACTCGGCGACCGGCGGCGACTCCGGCCTGGTGGACGGCTTCCGGGCCGCCGCGCTGCTGCGCGCGGAGGCGCCGGAGCACTTCGCGGTGCTGACCCGCACCCTCGTGCCGTTCGTCTTCCGCGACCGGGCCGCCGAACTGCGCGCCGACCGGCCGCTGATCGACGTGGACCCGCTGGGCCGGATCCGCGAAGTGCGGTTCAACAACCGCTCGATCGCCACCCTGCGCGGCTCGGCGGCGGAACTGGACGCGTTCTACGCCGCGTACCGCGCGTTCGCCGCGGTCACCCTGCGCCCGGAGCTCCAGCTGGAGTTCCGGCTCGACCCGGGCGACTGCCTGGTCTTCGACAACACCCGGCTGATGCACGCCCGCACCGCCTTCGCGCAGGACGGCCGCCGCCACCTCCAGGGCTGCTACGCGGACCTGGACTCGCTGGCCTCCACCCTGGCCGTGCTGCACCGCCGTTCGGCCGCGCTGGACGAGCTGGCCGCGCTGTTCGCGGGCGAGGGCGCCGGGGAGTACCTGGGCGAGGCGGTCACCATGGCCGAGCACATGCTGCAGGCCGGCGCGCTGGCCGAGGCTGCCGGGGCGGCCCCGCAGCTGGTCGCCGCGGCCCTGCTGCACGACATCGGCCACTTCCACGGCGTCCTGCACGGACGGGATCTGATGGCTGGTCAGGACAACCGGCACAGCGACACCGGGGCCGAATGGCTGGCCCGCTGGTTCGGCCCGGAGGTCACCGGGCCGGTCCGGCTGCACGTGGCGGCCAAGCGCTACCTGTGCGCCGTCGAGCCGGACTACCGGGCGAAGCTGTCCGAGGCCTCCGAGTACACCCTCCGGGTGCAGGGCGGCCCGATGTCCGAGCAGGAGGCCGCCGACTTCGCCGCCCACCCGGGCGCCGAGGACGCGGTGGCGGTGCGCCGCTGGGACGAGCTGGCCAAGGAAGCGGGGGCGGTCACGCCGGACTTCGCCCACTTCCGGCCGCTGCTGGCCTCGTTGATGCGCTGACGAGTGCGCTGACGCTCCGTCAAGAAAGAGCACGAGCGGGGCGGCCACCCGGCCGCCCCGCCGCAGTCCTCAGTCCTCAGTCCTCAGTCCATCTCCCGGGCGTGCCGCGAAAGCGCCGAGGTGGCCAGCGAGTTGTGCACGCTGAACGCCACCGTGCCGGGCAGGTAACGGTCCTGGGACCATTCCACCGGCGTCCCGGTCGGGTCCGTCGTCCGGCGCCGCTCGCGCAGCAGCGGGCCGCCGCGCCGGCAGCCGAGCAGCCGGGCGTCGTCCCCGTTGGCGGCGACGATGTCGATCGTGTGGTCGGCGTCGGTGAACAGGATCCCGTGCTCGCGCAGGACTTCGGTGTGCGAGACGACGTCCGGCGGCAGCTCGGCGACGATCTCGCCGACCCGCGGCGGGTAGACGGTCCGCTCGACCATCACCGGCGTGCCGGAGAGCGTGCGCAGCCGGACCATCACGTAGACCTCGTCGCCCGGTTCGAGGCGCAGCTGCTCGCGCTCGGCGGCGTCGGCCGGGCGGCGCACCATCGAGTCGAGTATGCCGCCGGGCTCCTCGCCCATCGAGTACGCCCAGCGCGTGAAGCTGAGCAGTTCGGAGAAGCTCTGCACCCGGGCCGTGCCGAGCACCACCCGGCGGGTGCCCCGGCGCGAGGTGACCAGGCCGTCCGAGCGCAGCACCGCGAGCGCCTGGCGGACGGTTCCGCGCGAGACCCCGTACTGCTCGGCGAGCGCGCCCTCGGCCGGCAGCCGTCCGGCCTCGCCGAACGCGCCGGTGGTGATCGCCTCGCGCAGGTCGGCGGCGACCTTGCGGTAGAGCGAACCGGCCCCGCGCTCGGCTGCGGAAGCGCCCGCGGATGCGCCGGCCGGCGCATCCGCCGAACCGGCTCCCTGGCGCCCCGACTCCAGTGCCACGTCAGTCAATGTCCCTCCTGGGCGGTGTCCTGCGCAGCCCTTCCGGCGCCGGACAGCCCGACCTTATCCCGCTGCGCTCCCGAAGCATCGCATTCGCCGAATGCTCCGCCGCCGACCTGATTCGACCGTTCCCGCAGCCGACCCCGGGGCTGGGCCATCCGTTCACCTTCCCGTCACCGGGCTCCGGCGTACTTACCCACGTCAGCGAAGTTGGCTAGTCAACTCGGACGACGTCGATCGGCCGCTCACCCCGGCCGACCCGCCGCCCTTCGCGAGACGCAGGCACGCGGAACCCCCCGCGGACGCCCCCTCGCAGTACGCCCCCCTTAACAGGAGACTTCCCCGTGACCGTGCACCGTGCCCGCGCCGCCGCCTTCGCGGCCGTACTGACCGCCGCCGCGCTCTCCCTCACCGCCTGCGGCTCCGCCGGGTCGAGCGCCAAGGCCGGCGACGCCGCCAAGGCCGGCACCAAGGACGCCAAGGAGGCCACCTCCGCCGCCGACTTCGGCGGCATGGACGGCCTGGTCGCCGCCGCCAAGAAGGAGGGCAAGCTGCACGTCATCACGCTGCCCCGGGACTGGGCGAACTACGGCAAGATCATCGACTCGTTCAAGGCCAAGTACGGCATCGAGGTCGAGGAGGAGAACCCGGACGGCTCCAGCCAGGACGAGATCAACGCGATCAACTCCCGCAAGGGCCAGGACCGCGCCCCCGACGTGGTCGACCTGGGCAGCGCCTTCGCCCTGCAGGCGGTCAAGGACGGCATCCTCGCCCCCTACAAGGTGGCCACCTTCGACAAGGTGCCGGACACCATGAAGGACGCGAACGGCGCCGCCGTCAACGACTACGGCGGCTACGTCTCGATCGGCTGCGACGCCAAGAAGATCGCCAACTGCCCGAAGACCTTCGCCGACCTGCTCAAGCCCGAGTACAAGGGCCAGGTCGCCCTCAACGGCAACCCGACCAAGTCCGGCTCGGCCTTCGGCGGCGTCTACGCTGCCGCGCTCGCCAACGGCGGTTCGCTGGAGAACATCCAGCCCGGCATCGACTTCTTCGGCAAGCTGAAGCAGTCCGGCAACTTCAACCCGGTCGAGTCGACCCCGGCCACCATCGAGAAGGGCGAGACCCCGATCTCGATCGACTGGTCCTACCTGAACGCCGGCTACACCGACGAGTTCAAGGGCAAGGGCATCGACTGGCAGGTCTCCATCCCGGTCGACGGCTCCTACGCCCAGTTCTACAACCAGGCGATCAACAAGTGGGCCCCGCACCCGGCGGCCGCCCGCCTGTGGCAGGAGTACCTGTTCAGCGCCGAGGGCCAGAACCTCTTCCTCGGCGGCTACGCCACCCCGTCCACCTTCGAGGCCCTGAAGAAGGACGGCACCCTGGACGCCACCGCCGCCGCCAAGCTGCCGGCCGTCGAGAAGCCGTTCACCACCTTCCCGACCGTGGACCAGATCAACGCGGCCAAGAAGGTCGTCACCGAGAACTGGACCAAGGCCATCGCGGGCTGACGCCCCACCGGCCGCGTACCACCCATCGGGCTGAGAAAAGGCACTCATGACCACGGCTCCCACCCCGGTGCCGACCACCCCCGCCGCCACCGTCCCCGGTGGCGGCGCGGGGGCGTCCGCCACCGCCACGACCACCACCCCCACCCCCCGGCGACGGCCGCCGGCCCGCCTCGGCGGCGCCTCCTGGCTCGCCACCGTCCCGCTGCTGCTGTTCTTCCTGATCGGCTTCGGACTGCCCACCGTCGCCATCGTGATCGGCGCGTTCACCGCCTCCAGCGACGCGGAGGCCGGGGCCGGGCAGTTCACCTTCGACAACCTGACGGCGTCCGTCCAGGGCGGCTACCTGACCGCCATGCTGAGCAGCCTCAAGCTCTCCGCGCTGACCGCGCTGCTCGCCACCGTGATCGGCCTGCCGATCGCCCAGGCGGTCGTCACCTCCCGGCGCGGCTGGCTGCGCCAGGCGGTGCTCACCGCCTCCGGCGTGCTCGCCAACTTCGGCGGCCTGCCGCTGGCCTTCGCGTTCGTCGCGACCCTCGGCAACGCCGGTGAGATCACCAAGCTGCTGCACCTCACCGACCACGGCTGGTCGCTGTACTCGTTCACCGGCCTGACCGTCGTCTACCTGTACTTCCTCATCCCGCTGATGGTGCTCACCATCACCCCGGCCCTGGACGGCCTGCGCACCCAGTGGCGCGAGGCGGCGCAGAACAACCGCGCCACCACCGTGCAGTACTGGCGCCACGTGGCCCTGCCGATCCTGCTGCCCTCCCTGCTCGGCGGCTTCGTGCTGCTGTTCGGCAGCGCCTTCGCCGCCTACGCCACCGCCGCCGCCATGGTCGGCGCGACCGTCCCGCTGGTCAGCCGCTCGATCGCGGACGCGCTCTCCGGCAACGTGCTGGTCGGCCAGGGCAACCTCGCCCTCGCCCTCAGCCTCAACATGATCGTCGTGGCCGTCCTGGTGATGGCCGTGTACCTCCCCCTCCAGCGCCGGAGCGCCCGATGGCTCAGCTGACCACCTCCGCCCCCGCTCCCGCCCGGCGCCGCCCCGTGCGCTGGTGGCGCGGCGCCGTACTGCTGCTCGCCGGCGTGTACTTCGTCGTCCCGCTCGCGGCCTCCTTCTGGTTCTCCATCGACGACCCTCAGGGCATCTCCTTCGAGGCCTACACCGGGCTGATCTCCGCCCCCGGCTTCCTGGACAGCCTCTGGCTGACCCTCGGCCTCGCCGTCGTCACCGTCCTGGTGCTGCTGGTGCTGCTCGTCCCGGCGCTGATCGCCGTCCGGCTCGGCGCGCCCAAGCTGCGCCCGGTCATCGACGTGCTCTGCACCCTGCCGCTGGTCGTCCCGCCGGTCGCGCTGACCGCCGGCCTGATCGGCGTGCTCCGCTGGGGCCCGGACTACCTGATGGACACGCCGTTCTTCCAGACCTTCGTGTTCATCCAGGACCCGGACTTCCCGCTGGTGCTGGTCATCGCCTACGTGCTGATGGCCCTGCCGCTCGCCTACCGCGCCCTGGACGCCGGCCTGCGCTCGGTCGACGTGCGCACCCTCGTCGAGGCCGCCCGCAACTGCGGCGCGAGCTGGCCGCGCGCGGTGTTCACCGTCGTCCTGCCCAACCTGCGCGGGGCCCTGCTGAACGCCTCCTTCCTCACCCTGGCCCTGGTGCTCGGTGAGTTCACCGCCGCCTCGATCCTCGGCTTCCAGCCCTTCCCGGTCTGGATCTACTCGGTCGGCAACAGCCAGGCCCACATGTCGGTCGCGGTCTCCATCCTGAGCCTGCTGCTCACCTGGCTGCTGCTGCTCCTGCTGGCCACCGTCGGCCGCGAGCGCCGCCACAAGCCCGCCACCTCCTGAACCCCCGGAGTCACCCATCATGACCACGGCCACCGCCCCCGTCACCGGCGTCCCCCTCGCCCCCGGCAGCGCGACCGTCGAATTCCGCTCGCTGCGCCGCGCGTTCGGCGCCACCACCGCGCTGGACGGCCTCGACCTCACCGTCCACCCCGGCGAGCTGCTCGCCCTGCTCGGCCCCTCCGGCTGCGGCAAGACCACCGCGCTGCGCATCCTGGCCGGCTTCGAGCAGCACGACTCGGGCCAGGTCCTGGTCGACGGCACGGACATCACCGCGATCCCCGCCCACAAGCGCGACGCGGGCATGGTGTTCCAGTCGTACAGCCTCTTCCCGCACCTGACCGCCGCCGACAACGTCGCCTTCGGCCTGCGGATGCGCGGCACCGGCAAGGCCGACCGCCTCAAGCGCGCCCAGGAACTGCTGGAGCTGGTCGGCCTGCCGCAGCACGCCGGCCGCTACCCGCACCAGATGTCCGGCGGCCAGCAGCAGCGCATCGCGCTCGCCCGCGCGCTCGCCCTGCAGCCGCGGGTGCTGCTGCTCGACGAGCCGCTGTCCGCACTGGACGCCAAGGTGCGGCTGTCGCTGCGCGAGGAGATCCGCCGCCTCCAGCAGGAGCTGGGGATCACCACCCTGTTCGTCACCCACGACCAGGAGGAGGCGCTGTCGATGGCCGACCGGGTCGCCGTCCTGCGCGCCGGCCGCCTGGAGCAGTGCGCCACCCCCTCCGAGCTGTACGCCCGCCCGGCCACCGCGTTCGTCGCCGAGTTCGTCGGCACCATGAGCCGCATCCCCTGCGAGCGCTCCGGCGAGGGCGTCGACGTCCTCGGCCGCCGCCACGCCGTGGACGGCACCCTGCCCGCCGACGGCGAACTGCACGTGCTGGTCCGCCCGGAGAACGTCCAGCTGGCCCCCGACGAGCACGGGGCCGCCCTGGTGGTCTCCGCGTCCTTCCTGGGCGCCGTCACCCGCCTCACCGTCCGCCTGAACGACGGCACCGAGGTCAAGGCCGACCTGCCCACCGAGGCCGCCGCCGCCCTGCCGATCGGCTCGCGCGCCGCGCTGACCCTGCCGGAGCGACCGGTCCTGGTCGACCGTCGTACGGTCTGACCGACGACCGACCGTTGCTCCTTCTCGTGAACCATCGAAGGTACCGCCATGCCTGACACTCCCCCACCCGCCGCCGTCCTCTTCGACATGGACGGCACCCTCGTCGACACCGAACAGCTCTGGTGGCAGGCCGCCGCCGAACTCGCCGACGAGCTGCACCACCCCCTCACCGACGCCGACGCCCCCGAGGTCCTCGGCCAGGCCATCGAGCACACCGCCGCCCACCTCCACCGGGTCAGCGGCACGTCGCTGACCGAGGCCGAACTCGCCACCCGCCTCGGCGACTCCTTCGCCGGCAAGGTCGCGGCCGAGACGGTCCCGCGCCCGGGCGCCCTCGCCCTGCTCGCCTCCCTCCGCGACGCCCAGGTGCCCACCGCGCTGGTCTCCGCCTCCCCCCGCCGGGTCGTCGACCTCGTCCTCTCCACCCTCGGCCACGACTGGTTCGCCGTCACCCTGGCCGCCGAGGACACCCCCCGCACCAAGCCCGCCCCGGACCCCTACCTCGCCGCCGCCTCGCGGCTCGGCCTGGACCCGGCCACCTGCGTGGCCGTCGAGGACACCCCCACCGGCGTCGCCTCCGCCAGCGCCGCCGGCTGCGCCGTCCTCGCCGTCCCGTCCAGCGACGTCCCGATCCCGGACGGCTCCCGGGTCACCCTCCTGGACAGCCTGGAGCACGCGGACCTGACCCTGCTCGGGAAGCTCACCGCCGCGCCCGGGGTTTGAGCCCCCATGCCTTACGTACTCCTCACCCTCGCCATCCTCAGCGAGGTCTGTGCCACCAGCTGCCTCAAACTGACCGAGGGCTTCAGCAGGCTCTGGCCGAGCGTCGGCGTGGCCATCGGCTACGTCCTCTCCTTCGCCCTGCTGGGCCGCGCCCTGAAGCACATCCCGGTCTCGGTGGCCTACGCCGTGTGGTCCGGCGCCGGAACGGCGGCCGTGGCCGGCATAGGCGTCGTCGCCTTCGGCGAGTCCCTGGGCCGCCTCCAATGGCTCGGCATAGCCCTGGTCATCGCCGGAGTCGTCGTCCTCAACCTGAAGAGCAGCCACTGACAGCTCACGGGCCCCGTACGCACGCGTACGGGGCCCGTTCCACTGCCCCGTGCCGATCACGGCGGCCGGCGGCGGTGTCAGGCGCGGGGGCCGAGGAAGAGGCCGCCGGTGGCGTCGATGATCTGGCCGGTGATCCAGCGGGCGGCGTCGGAGGCCAGGAAGGCGACGATGTCGGCGACGTCCTCCGGGGTGCCCAGGCGGCCGAGGGCGGTCGACCGGGTGATGGAGTCGGTCAGGCCCGGGGCTTCGAAGACCGGGGCGTTGGCGGGTGTGCGGGTGGCGCCCGGGGCCACGGCGTTCACGGTGATGCCGCGGGTGCCGAGGTCGTTGGCCAGGGTCAGGGTCATCGTCTCGACCGCGCCCTTCGTCATCGCGAAGGAGGTCTGGGCCGGGTTGGCCATCCGGGTGGCCACGGAGGAGATCGTGACGATGCGGCCGCCGTCGCGGAGCAGGGGCAGCGCGCGCTGGACGGTGAAGTACGGCGCGCGGACGTTCACCGCGAAGAGGTGGTCGAACTCCGCCCTCGTCGTGACGCCGAGCGGTCCCGCGGGTGGGGCGGCCGCGTTGTTGACCAGGACGTCGAGCGGGCGGCCGGTCAGGGCCGCCTCCACCCCGGCGAAGAGCGTGTCGACGTCGTCGTCCGTGCCCAGTTCCGCGCGCACGGCGTAGGCGGTTCCGCCGGCACGCTCGATCGTCTCCACCGTCGCCGCCGCGCCGGCCTCGTCGGTGCCGTAGTGCACGATGACCGCCGCCCCGTCGGCGGCCAGGCGGGTCGCGATCACCCGGCCGATTCCGCGCGACGCCCCGGTGACCAGAGCCGTCCTCATCCCCACCACCCCAACCCGGTCGTGACTGCCGTTCACACAGGGCTATCACAGGCCCGGACAGCCCTCAACACCCCACGCCCGGCGGGGAGTCGCGCCGCTGGAGGGCGTAGGCGGCGGTGAGGGCGACGGCGCGGTCCCCGTCGTCGGTCAGGGCGGTGAGGGCGCGGGTGGCCGTGGGGCCCGGGATGTCCACCAGGGCCTGGGTCAGGCGGCGCCGGGCGGGCGGGTCCACGGCGGCGGGGGCAAGGCGGTCGACGAGGGCGGTGGCGATCCGGTCGGCCGACGCGGGGTCGGTCGCCAGCGCGGCCAGGGCGTCGGCCGCGTCGACGTCGTTCGTTCCCTCGACGATCAGGCCGACGAGCGGCGCGACCGCGTCGGCCGCCCCACGCGCCCCGAGGGCCAGCGCCGCGCGGCCGCGGACCGCCCGGTCGGGGTGGGTGAGGGCGTCCCGCAGCAGTGCGGTGGCCACGGCGTCCGGCAGTTCGGCGAGCGAGCGGACGGCACGCTCGCGCACCTCCGCCGAGGGTGCGTCGAGGCCGGCCGCCAGCAGCGCCGCCGCCTCCTCGCCCGACTGCGCCAGCACCCAGCGAAGAGCGCCGGCGACGTTCGGGTCCGATTCCCCCAGCACCGCCTCGACCAGCGCCTCCACCGGCACGGGGACGCCGTCGGTCGCGGCCAGGGCCGCGCGCTGGCGCGTCCTGGCGCTCTTCGACCCCAGCGCCTGCAGCAGCGCGACGGTCCGCAGGACGTCCTCCCAGCCCGCCGGTTCGGCGGCGCCGATCCGGCGCAGGCGCGTGAGCAGCTCGGTCTCCGCCGCGATGCGCTGCCGGGTCTCGCGGATGAGGCCGTCGACGAGCTCGGCGGGCGCGAAGCCGGGGTCGTCGAGCGCCCGCCCGACATCGCGCAGCGACAGCCCCAGCGACCGCAGGCTCTCGATGTGGAAGATCCGCCGGACGTCCTCGTCCGCGTACTCCCGGTAGCCGCCGTCGGTCCGCCCCGTCGGCCGCACCAGGCCGAGCGCCTCGTAGTGCCGGAGCATGCGGGCGCTGACCCCGGACCGTCGCGCGACCTCGCCGATCAGCACCGACTACCGTCCTTCCCCGCCCAGGGCCACCACGCGCTTCGCCTCCTCGATCGCGAACGCGAAGCCGGCGTCCGGATCGCGCCACAGCCGCTCCGTGGCGAGCGCGTGGGCGCGCACCCGGGGGTCGGGAGCCGCGGCGGCGGCGTCCAGGGCCGGCCGCGTCACCTCCCCGAGCGCGATCAGCGCCCGGCTGAGGCTCAGCTGCGTCTCGCGCTCGCCGCGACCGAGGTGTTTCGCCAACTCTACGGCCAAGGCGGGCTTCTCACAGTCGGGTGCGAGGACGACCGCCGCCCGCCAGGCGGTCCGGGCCACCTCGTCGTCGGCGTCGGCGAGCAGCGCCGGTGTGATCCCGGGCCAGGCCCGCCGGTCCCCGATCTTGGACAGCGTGTGCAACGCCTGGCTCCGCGCCCGGGCGCGGTCCGAGCGGAGTGCCTCGACCAGCGGCGGGACCACCGCCGACGGCTCGTGGCGGGTGAGTGCCCAGGTCAGCATCTCCCGTACGGAGAACTCCGGCTCGACCGCGCAGCGCTCGACGAGCTCGGCGACGAACCCCGGGTCCGGCGCGGTGCCGACCGCCAGCGCGGCCTGCAGCCTCACCGACGCGTCGGGGTGCGCCAGCGCCCGGAACGCCCGCATCGTGGTCGTCTCCTCCTGCGGCAAGGTCATCAGTGCCACCTCCTGCTCCGCAGTCAAGACCTTGCCACCGTGTCAAGGTCAAGCGGACGGCGCAGACGGGCCCGAATGATTCGCCGACGACCGGCACTCGAGCACGAGTTGGCCGACCTCCCCGCGCCCAGCCATGCCGTGTTCACGCCACGTACTCCCTCCTTCGGGTCAATAGGCGTCCAGTTGTCCAGCCAACTGGACCGTCCGCCCGACTCGAAGGACCCCCGTGGCCGTAGGAAGCACGCTCGCCCTCAGTTCCCCCACCGCTCCGGTCGAAGGTGACCGGCTCACCTTCCACTGGACGACCGACGCCGCCGATCCGAAGAACTGGGTCGGCGTCTACGACGGCACCCGGCAGCCCGGCAACGGCGCCTCGCTGCTCTGGAAGTACACGCCGGGCGCGTCCGGCGACGTCCAGCTCGACACCTCGGCGCTGACCGGGGGGCCGTACACGGCGTACCTGCTCGCCAAGGACGGCTACGGCGTCCTCGCGCAGAGCGCGCCGTTCACCTTCCGGCCCAAGCCGGTGGCGCCGCGCCCGCACCTGGCCGTGGACGCGTTCACCGCCACCGCCGTCGCGCCCGGCGCGGCCGTCACCGTCAAGCTCGGCGGACTCTGGTGCCGCCCCTCCGGCGCCCCCGCGTTCCGCAAGATCAGCGGGCCGGCCTGGCTCGCCGTCGCCGCCGACGGCACGGTCAGCGGCACGGCTCCCGCGAGCACGGGCGAGTGGCAGCTGCTGGTCGGCGTGAAGGACACCGGGGGCGCCACGGACGCGCTGACCCTCGTCGTCCCGGTCACCGACCCGACGGCGGCGCCCCGGCTCAAGGTGGCCGCCTGGAACCTCGCCAACGCGGGCGCCGCCTTCACCGACGCGGTCGAGAAGCAGTTGCGCGTCGTCCTCACCCAGGGCCTGGACGTGCTGGCGCTCCAGGAGACGGCGGGCGGAGCCGCCCGGACGCTGGCGACCGCGCTCGGCTGGTACGCCCACCAGAGCGCCGGCAGCGTCGGCATCCTCAGCCGCTACCCGCTGACCGCCGTCACCGCGCCGACGACCGCGCTGCCCGCCGCCGGGGCGACCGTCCAGCTGCCGGGCGGCCGTGCCGTCCGGGTCTGGAGCGCCCACCTCGACGAGGCGAACTACGGGCCGTACGCCGCCCAGGACGGGCAGAGCGCCGCGCAGATCACCGCCACCGAGAACGCCTCCACCCGCCTCCAGCAGGCCAGGGCGCTGGCCGCCGCCGTCCGGGCCGATGCGGCGACGGGCGTCCCGGTGCTCCTCGGCGCCGACCTCGCCTCGCCGTCGCACCTCGACTGGACGGCCGCCACCGCCGCCGCGCACAGCGGCGTCGGCGCGCTGGACTGGCCCGTCACCACCGCGATCCAGGGGGCCGGACTGACCGACAGCTACCGTGCCGCCCACCCCGATCCGGCCGCCGCGCCCGGGGCCACCTGGTCGCCGAGCCGCAAGCAGCGCGCCGCCGGCAAGCCCGAGCCGCAGGACCGGATCGCCGCTGTGCACTTCGCCGGACCGCTCACCCTCGTCGAGGCGCACACCCTCGCCACCGGCTGGCCGCAGCCCGAGCCGGGTGCCGCCGCCAACGGCTGGCCCTCGGACTGCGCCGCCGCCGTCGCCACCTTCCAGCTCTGAGAGGCCAGTTCACGATGTCCGAGCTCTCCCGCCGCACCTTCGTCGGGGCCACCGCGGCCGCCGGCGCCGCCGCCCTGACCGGCCTGCCCGGCACCCCGGCCCAGGCCGCCGAGCCCTCCCCCGCCGGCACCATCGCCGACGTCAGGCACGTGGTCGTCCTCATGCAGGAGAACCGCAGCTTCGACCACTACTTCGGCACCTTGAACGGCGTGCGCGGCTTCGGCGACAAGCAGGCGCTGCGGTTCCCCGACGGCACCGACGTGTTCCGCCAGCCCGACGGCGGCCGCAGCGACGGCGGCGTGATGCTGCCGTACCGGATGGACACCACCAAGTACAACGCGCAGAACGCCGGCGGCCTCGCCCACGACTGGGCCACCGGCCACCAGGCCATCAACAACGGCGCGATGAACAAGTGGATCGCCGCCAAGGGCGAGCGCACCATGGGCTACTTCACCCGCGAGGACATCCCCTACCAGTACGCACTGGCCGACGCGTTCACCCTCTGCGACGCCTACTTCACCTCGCTCGCCGGCCCGACCGACCCCAACCGGCTCTACCTGTGGACCGGTACCGCCGGCCCCGGCCGCGACGGCACCACCGGCCCCTGGATCGACAACACGCCCGTCACCGACAACCCCGTCGCCGACTGGACCACCTACGCCGAGCGCCTCCAGCAGGCCGGCGTGAGCTGGCGGGTCTACCACAACCCCAGCAAGGACGACCGCACCGGCGACTACGACGACAACGCGCTCTCCTACTTCAAGCAGTTCCACAAGTTCCCGGCCACCGACCCGCGGTACGTCAACGCGATGACCAAGTTCGACCCGGCGGCCTTCGACGCGCACTGCAAGGACGGCACCCTGCCGACCGTCTCCTGGCTGGTCGCCCCCTACCTGTTCAGCGAACACCCCACCGCCGGCCCGGACTACGGCGCGCACTGGGTCAACCAGGCCCTGCAGTCGCTGATGTCCAACCCGGACGTGTGGCGGCACACCGTCTTCCTGGTGATGTACGACGAGAACGACGGCTACTTCGACCACGTCGTGCCGCCCACCCCCGAGCCCGGCACGCCCGAGGAGTTCACCCAGGGCCGCGCCATCGGCCTCGGCAACCGGGTGCCGCTCTGGGTGATCTCGCCCTGGTCGCGCGGCGGCTGGGTCAACTCCCAGGTCTTCGACCACACCTCGGTACTGCGCTTCATGGAGCAGGTGACCGGCGTCGCCGAGCCCAACATCTCCGCCTGGCGCCGCGCCGTCTGCGGCGACCTCACCAGCTGCTTCGACTTCACCGCCCCCGACTACTCGATCCCGCAACTCCCCGACACCAAAGCCCTGATGGCCAGGGCCGACGCGGGCACCAAGCTGCCGGGCGTGCAACTCCCCGCCGTCGGCGCCCAGTCCATGCCCGTCCAGGAGATCGGAACCCGCCCGCACCGCCGACTGCCCTACCGCCCCTGGGCGGAGGCCGCCGTCGACCGCGACACCGGCCTGATCGCCTGTACGCTGCGCAACGACGGCGGCGTCGCCTACCCGTTCACCGTCTACCCGAACACCGTCTACGCCTTCGCCGGCACCCCGTACACCGTGGCCCCCGGCGCGAGCCGCACCCACACCTGGGACGCCGCCACCACCGACGGCCGCTACGACTTCACCGTGCACGGCCCGGACGGCTTCGTCCGCCGCTACGCGGGGACGGTGGTCCGCGCCGAGCAGGACGACGTCGCGGTGCCGGTGGTGAACGCCGTGCCCGACGCCTCGGTACTCACCTTCACGCTCGCCAACGCCGGTCGGACGGCCGTCACCTTCACCCTCACGCCGAACGACTACGCGGGCACCGAGCAGACCGTCCGGGTCGGCCCGAACACCACGGCCACCGCCGTGTACCCGTTGGACCAGGGCCGCTACGACGTCACCGTGACGGCGGCCACCGGCACCCGCTTCACCGAGCGGTACGCGGGCACCCTGCACTGAGGGGGCGCCCCGCACCGGCCGGCACCCGGGGTCACCGGGCGTCCGCCGCCACCCGGAAGCCGATGTTCCCGGCCGAGCTGTCCGGTGTGTTGGAGCTGCGTGCCGCCACCCGGTAGCGGTAGCAGTAGGAGGCGTGGCACATGTGGGAGCCGCCGCGCATCACCCGTGCCTCGCCGTCCGGCGGGCCGATCGGGTCGCGGTTCGGGCCGGTGAGGTGGAAGTCCGCGCTGAACCGGTCCGCGCACCACTCCCAGACGTTGCCGACGGTGTTGTACAGGCCGAAGCCGTTCGGCCGGAAGGCGGTCACCGGGGCGGTCCCCCGGTGACCGTCGGCCGCCGTGTTCAGGGTGGGGAAGACGCCCTGCCAGGTGTTGCACATGTACCGGCCGCCCGGGGTGAGTTCGTCGCCCCACGGGTAGCGCGCCTGCTCCAGGCCGCCCCGGGCGGCGTACTCCCACTCGGCCTCGGTGGGCAGCCGGGTGCCCGACCAGGCGCAGTACGCCTGCGCGTCGTGCCACGAGACGTGCACCACGGGGTGGTTCTGGCGGGCGGTGACCGAGGAGCCCGGCCCCTCGGGCGCGCGCCAGGTCGCTCCGGCGACCGCCCGCCACCACGGCACGGCGGCCACCTGCGGGGAGGTGGTGGCCAGCCGTTCCGGCAGGAAGCCCTCGAAGACGTAGGAGAAGCCGAAGGTCTCCGCCTCGGTGCGGTGGCCGGTGGCCTTGACGAAGGTCGCGAAGGCCGCGTTGGTCACCGTGGTCGGCGCGATCCGGAACGGGCTCAACTCGACTTCGCGGACCGGCCCTTCACCGTCTTCCGGGTAGCCCTCCCGATCGTCCGTGCCCATCAGGAACCGCCCGCCGGCCAGGCCGGTGAGCTGCCGCGCCACCCGTGAGACGGCTCCGGGGGCGGCAAGCGTGAGGGCGACGGGCGCGGCGGCCCCGTCGCCGTGGCGGCCGGGGGCGCAGCAGGGCTTGGTGGTGGACACGGTGGTTCCTCGTTCTGGTCGGGGGTCGGGGTCCGGGGGTGGCGGCCGGCCACCACCCCCGGACCATCGGGGGAAGGGGAAGGGGAAGAGCCCGAGCGGGTCAGGCCGCCCGGTCGGGGGTCAGGCGGCCCGGTCGGCGGCCAGCTGCGCCGCCAACGCCGGTACGCCGAGCGCCTGTTCCTGCTGCGGGGTGGCCTGGTACAGCAGGTTGCTCAGCTGGTAGGGGTCGGCCGCCAGGTCGTAGTACTCGCGGAACTTCACCTCACCCGTGCCGGACACCGTGCCGTTCGCGTCGGTGTGCAGCGCGTAGTACTCGGTGTACTGCTTGTCGGCGGCCACGTAGGAGGACCAGGTGGGCGGGCCGCCCGCCGCCGTGCCCTGCTTCCACCACTCCACCAGCAGGTGGTCCCGGTCGGCGGCGGTGAGCAGCGAGTGGCCGTCCTGCGGCGTGTCGGGCGTGATGCCGACGGCGTCGAGGATGGTCGGGGCGACGTCGATGTTGGCGACGATCCGGTGGTCGGTGGTGCCCGCGCCGAGGCCGCCGGCCGGCCAGGAGAGGTAGAACGGCACCTCGTGCGCCGGGGAGTAGGGCACGGACTTCTTGAGCCAGCCGTGGTCGGCCCAGGTGTAGCCGTTGTCGCCGAGGTAGATCACCAGGGTGTTGTCCAGCTGGCCGAGTGCGACCAGCTTGTCGTGGATCGCCTGCACGGCGTCGTCGACGGAGAGCAGGGTGCGCAGCTGGCGGGTGCGCACCGCCTGGGCGTCGGCGAGGGTGGCGGTGGCGTTCTGGATGTAGCCGGGCTTGTCGCTGCGGTCGTCCTCGGGCACCGAGGGGCGCCCGTTCCACGGCGGGACGACGGTGTCCGCGTACTTGGGGGCCGGCACGTTGGGCTCGTGCGAGGCGTAGGGGGTGACGTAGGCGAACCAGGGGCGGGTGTCGGTGGCGGCCTTGTCGAGGAAGGCCAGGGTGCGGTTCTTGATGACGTTGGTGGTGTAGCCGGTGAGGGTCTGGACGTCGCCGTCGATGTTCCAGGTGGCGTTGTTGTAGGCGGGCTGGAGCAGCGCCCACTCCTCGAAGTGCGGCGGGTTGTCCGCCACCGCCCAGGAGTTGAGGTACTTGCCGAACAGCCCGGTGCGGTAGCCGGCCTGCCGGAGGTAGCGCTGCACGGTGGTGTGCTGGTCGAGGCTGTGCGAGGCGCCGTTGTTGCGCACGCCGTGGTGGTGGGCGTAGCGGCCGGAGAACACCGAGGACCGCGAGGGCGCGCAGAGCGGCGTGGTGACGTGGCCGTGGGTGAAGCGGACGCCGTGGCCGGCGATCCAGTCCACGGTCTGCGGGGTGGCCCACTCGGTGTGCTTGGGCTGGTCGTCGGTGACGATCAGCAGGATGTTGGGCCGGGCGGTGGCGGCCCCGGCGGCGGCCTCGGCCGCCGCGGCGGCGGGGTGCGCCGCCGCGAGCTGGAGCGCGGCCGGGGCGGCGGCGGTGGCGGCCGCGGCGGCGGCGCCGGCGAGGAAGCCGCGCCGGCCGACCCGGGGCGAACCGTTCGTTTCCGAATCGCCGATCTCGCTCATGAATTCCCTCCATGCTTTTCGGTGATTCCGGACGCGGCGGCCCCGGGCAATATCAGGGGGCGGCACCGGAATCATTCACGGGGAAGCGGTCCACCGGCCCGCACGACGGTCGCGCCCGTCTCCCGGACGGCGTGCACGGGCGCGCGGTCCGACCGGGGATCCGCGGCGAAGGAATCGGGGCACCTCATCGACCTGCACGAACGGTGCGGGGACGAGCCACCCCGGGAAGGTCCGGCGTCCTGCGGCGGGCCCCCGTCCACCCGTCCGGGGGCCGCCGCCGGTTCACGCCGGAGCGGCCGTACAGAGGGCGCTCGCGAGCCGTCCGAAATCGACGTGCCGGCGAGCAGCCAGGAACTCTCCAGCTGCCATGCGTGCGACTTTAGGAGTTCCCGGCGAACACTGGCAATACCCGGACGCCATTGTTTCGGCGGCATGTCGAATATCCGGCCGCGGGTTTCCCCTCGTCAACAATCAGGGTGGCGGCCGCGCGAGGGGGCCGCAACGCGCCGCCCGGCCGGGGCCCGTCGCACTCCAGGAGCCCCGACCGCAACGGCCCTGCGCCTCATACGCCTCATACGGCTCAGTCGTCGAAGGCCAGCACCGCCTTGCCGTGGAGCCGGCCGGCGAGCAGGGCGTCCACGGCGTCCGCGGTGTCCCTCCAGCCGCCGCGCCAGGTGATGCCCGGGTCCAACTCCCCCGCCGCGACGCGGTGGGCCAGCCAGGTGAGGTCCCGGTCCAGGCCGGTGCAGGCGAGCAGCATGAAGGTCACCAGGCTGCGGTCGTGCCGGTCCCGGTCCCCGAAGAGCGCGCCGAAGGGGAAGGTCTCCCCGCTGCCCGCACTGTGCCCAACGGCGACCAGTGTGCCGCCCGGAGCCAAGGCCGCGTAGGCCTCGACCAGTTGAGGCCCGCCGACCAGGTCGATCACGCCGTCGACGGGCCGCAGGGACTCCTTCGGCGAGCCGACCACCTCGTGCGCCCCCAGTCGCCGCAGCAGAGCGCCGTTCCGTTCCGGCGCACCGGTGGACGCGATCACGTGCGCCCCCGCGGCGCGGGCGAGCTGGACGGTGTACCGGCCGACTCCGCCGGTGGCCCCGGTGACCAGGACGGTACGGCCGAGCAGTGGCCCCACCCGGTGCAGGGCGCGCAGGGCGGTGGCACCGGCGACCGGAACGGTGGCGAGGTCCGCCGGGTCGGCCCCGGCGGGTGCCACGCCGATCAGCCCGGTGTCGACGGCCCGCAGTTCGGCCCAGGCACCGCCGGGCATCAGGGTGGTCACCGGGGTGCCGGGCGCCGGCCCGGAACCGTCGGCGGCGGCACGTTCCACGATTCCGGCGGCGTCCCAGCCGAGGACCGTGCCATCGGCCGCCGAGTCGAGGCCGAAGGCGACCTCCCCGTAGTTGAGCGAGGTGGCGGTGACCCGGATCAGCGCCTGGTGCGGGGCCGGTTCCGGATCGGGGGCCGTACCGAGGCGCAGGCGGCCGGGGGCCGAGCTGTCGACCAGGAGTGCACGCATGGAAGGTCCTCCCCAAGATTCTGCCACTGAGTGGCATAAGCCTACAGGTGGCATTACTTGCCGCGATAGGCTGACCACGATGACTCCCGAGACGGTCGCCGCCCCCGCGAAGCCGCCGCTGCGTGAACGCAGGAAACTGCGCACCCGGCAGGCGTTGATCGACACCGCGCTGGAGCTGTTCGGCGAACACGGCTTCGACGGCGTGACACTGGACCGGCTGTGCGAGGCGGTCGAGGTCTCGAAGCGGACCTTCTTCCGCACGTTCAGCAGCAAGGAGGACGTCGCCATGGCGCCCACCCAGGACCTCTGGGCGGTGTTCCTGGAGGTCCTGGAGAGCTGCCCGCCGGACGGGCGTCGGCTGGTCTCGCTGTACGAGGACGCCCTGGTCGAGTCGATCGGCAGGATGCCGGACGGGGGCTGGGCCGAACGCGTGCTGGCGAGCCGGAAACTGGCCGCCCGGACGCCCTCGATGAGCGCCCACGGGCTGGCCTTCTGCGACCGGGTGGGCGGGGAAGCGGTCGCCGTCGCGGTGCGGCGCTTCACGCTGGACGCGACTGCGGACGGCGCCGCCCGGCTACACGCCCGGCTCGCGCTCGACATGCTGCTGTCCGCGTTCCACCAGGCCCTCGCCGAATGGGTGGCACAACCGTCCGGACACACCCGCGAGGACCTCACCCGGCGCCTGCGAACCGTCTGCGCCGAGCTGCCGGGAGCCCTCGCGGCGACGGTGGAGCCGCGCGGCTGACAGGCCGGCGGGCGCACCGGCCACAGCGGGTCCGGGCGGGCCGCGCGGGCCGGCGGAGGCTCAGACCACCAGCGAGTGCTTCGGCTCCAGGACGCAGAACTCGTTCCCCTCGGGGTCCGCGAGGACCCGCCAACCCACCTCCGCGGACTGTCCGACGTCCACCGGCACCGCCCCGAGAGCGATCAGCCGGGCCACCTCGGCCTCCTGGTCGTCCGGGGAGAGGTCGAGGTGCAGCCGGTTCTTGCCCGCCTTCTCCTCCGGGACGGGCAGGAACACCAGCCCCGGCCAGCTGTGCTCGTCCGCCCCGACCACCACCTCGTTCGCGTTCTCCAGCAGGACGCTCCAGCCGAGCGCCTCCACCCAGAAGCGGGCGAGGGCGGCCGGGTCGTGGGCGTCGACGGCGATCTGGTACACGCGAAGGCTCATGCCGGTCAGCGTACTTGGGGTGTGGAAAGCCGGCCGGGCGGGCGCGCCTCCCGTCGCGCCCGCCCGGTGTACCGGCCCCCGGCTCAGCCCGCCAGCAGCGCGGGCAGCCCGGCGACGGACGCCAGCACGTGCGTCGCCCCGTCCGCCCGCAGGCGCTCCTCGCCATGGGCGCCGGTGAGGACGCCGGCGACGACGGAGGCCCCGGCGCGCGAACCGGTCAGCATGTCGTAGCCGGTGTCGCCGGCCACCGCGATCCGACGGACCGAGTCGGTCCCGGTGCGCAGCAGCGCGGTGAGCGCCAGGTCGGGGTACGGGCGGCCGCGGCCGGCTTCGGCGGGGCAGAGCGTGAGGTCGGCGATCGACTCCCAGCCGAGGGCGGTGAGGATGCGGTCCTGGGTGGCCCGGGAGAAGCCGGTGGTGAGGACCACCTTGCGGCCCTGGCCGCGGAGTTCGGCGATGGCCTCGGCCGCGCCGGGCAGCGCCTCGCAGTGGCCGGCGTCGACGAGGTCGTGGTAGGCGGCCTCGAAGGCGGTGTTGGCGCGCTGGGCCTTCTCCTCCTCGCCGAACAGGTGGCGGAAGACGGAGATCTTGGACTCGCCCATGGTGGCGCGGACGTGCTCCAGCATGCGGGCGTGCTCGGGGCTGCCGGCCTCGACGCCGAGCGAGCCGGCGGCGGCCTGGAAGGCACGCTCGACCAGGCCGTCGTCGGCCACGGTGGTGCCGGCCATGTCCAGGACGACCAGGCTGATGTCGTACGACATGATGTTCAGTTCCTCCGACGGTCTTACAGGCGGGCTTACAGGTTGGCGAGGTTCGCCGTGGTCTCGGCGATGGCGGGCGAGCAGGTCATGCCGCGGCCGCCGGGGCCGGTGACCAGCCAGACGCCGTCACGCACGCGCTCGCGGTGGACGACCCGGGTGGTGTCGACGCACTGCGCGTACACGCCGGCCCAGCGGCGGCGGATCCGCGGCAGCGGGCGGCCGAGCAGGTCCTCGACCACGCCCACCAGGTGGTCGTACGGGTCCTCGACCACGTCGAAGCCGAAGGGCTGGTCGTACTCGTGGGTGTCGCCGATGGTGAGGCCGCCGTCCAGCCGCTGGACCATCAGCAGCTGCATCTTGTGCTCGGCGGCGACCGGCGACTGCGGCTGGACCTCGCGCAGGCGGTCCAGGGCGCTGCCGGCGAAGGCCGGGTAGTAGCGGAAGGAGTCGCCGTCGGCGACCGAGGTGGTCAGCGGCTCGCCCAGCGGGTCGGTCTGCATCATCTGCAGCCGCACCTTGCGGACCGGCAGCCCGGGCGCCAGCTCGCGGACCAGGCCGCCCAGCCAGGCGCCGGTGCACAACACGACCAGGTCGCCGGTGTGGACGTCGCCGTGGTCGTCGCGGACGGCGTTCTCGCCGATGACGTCGCGGACCTCGCGGCCGGGCAGGAAGGTGTACCGGCCGGTGGCGGTCAGGGCGGCGCGCAGCGCGGGCTGGGCGACGCGCGACTCGACGGCGGCGTCCCGCTCGCAGTGCAGGGCGCCGAGCAGCTTGCCGCGCAGGGCCGGATTGAGGGCCCGGGTCTGCTCCGGGTCGAGCAGCCGGTAGCCGCGAAGCTCGGCGTCGGGCAGCGTCAGCGCCTGTTCGGCGACCGCGAGCTCCGCCTCGGTGCGGATCGCGGTGAGCGATCCGTTGGCGCGGAAGCCGAGGCCGGGCACCTGCCCGCCGATCCGCTCCCACAGCTCGCGGGCCCGCACCGCGGTGTCCAGCTCCTCGCCCTGGGCCCGGCCGCTGACCCAGACCAGGCCGAAGTTGCGCACCGAGGCGCCGCGCGCCTCCGCCTCGCGCTCCAGGTGGACGACCTCGTGACCGCGCTCGACGGCCTGCCAGGCGTGCATGGTGCCGAGCACGCCTGCTCCTACGACGATGACTCTCATGCGGCCAGGCTGATGCCGCCGGGTGTCCGAGGGGCGTCCGAACGGCGGATCCCAGATGAACCGGCCGATAAGTTGTACAGACAACCTGGCGGACGGGCCCGCCTCTCGACCACCGGACCGGCCCGCCACCGGGCCGGGCGGCTCAGCGCCGCACGGCCGCCCGCAGGTAGTGCCGCCGGCCGAACTTCGGCTCGTCCACCGCCGTCAGCTCCTCCACCTGGAAGCGGTACAGCGCCGCCGCCCCGCCCCCGGTCAGGAACTGCCGCCGGACCTCGTCGTCCTGCGCGAAGGCGGGGTAACGCCCCTGGTAGGCCGCCAGCGCCGCCTCCGCCTGCCGCCCCCACGCCTCGCCCGCGCTGCCGGTCAGCTGCAGGCCGCGCAGCTGCTCGCCGAAGACCGGCGGCGGCAGGAACACCGTGGCCGCCGCCCGGGCCTCCTCGGCCAGGTGGTGGCTGTGCCGGGTGGCGCGCTCGCTGACGAAGTAGAGGACGAGGTCGTCGTCGTGGGCGAAGAAGGCGAGGTTGGCGTGCGGGCCGTGCTCGTGGCCGGCGGTCGCGAGGGTGAGCACCATCGCCTCGGCCAGCAGCCCCTCGACGCCCTTGGCGAGCTCCTCGGCCGGCCAGTCCCCCTGGGTGATGTCGAGTCGGTACGGCATGGGCAGCACTTCCCTCCACTGGCACGCCCGGCGCGCGCGGCGCCCTGGCACGACTGAGCCGGGCGGGTGCTCCCCTGGGGGGCAGCCGCGCCCGGCTCACATGCTCTCCCCGCCACCCCGGCCGCACAAGGGCCGGGACGGCGGCCACGCCCCGGTCGGGGGTCCGCTCCGGTGCCGTCAGTCCTGCCGGGCGCCGACCGGCCGACCGGCCGGCGCCGCGACCGCCTGCGGACCCGCACCGAGCAGCGGCCGCAGCGGGCCGGAACGGGCCCGTTCCACCAGCGGACCGGCCGCACCGGCCGCCAGCGCGAGCGGGAGGGCCACCAGCAGGCCGACCAGCGCGCCGACCAGCACGTCGTGCGGGTAGTGCACGCCGACCCAGACCCGGGAGGCGCCCATCAGCACGGCGGCCGCCGCGGCGACGGCGCCGATCCGCCGGTCGGCGAACCAGAGCGCGACGGCCGCCGCGACCGCGATCACCGTGTGGTTGCTCGGGAAGGACCAGTCACCGGCGCCCGGACAGGTCTCCAGGGTGTTGCGCACGTGCAGCTGGTCGCACGGCCGGACCTCCTCCACCAGCCCCTTGAAGCCGGAGTTCACCGCGTAGGCGACGACCACGATCAGCGGCGAGGCCAGCACCCTGGCCTGCACCGCCGCAGCGCTGCCGCGCGCCCGCCACCAGGCGGCCAGCATCAGCAGCGCGAACAGGCCGAGGCCGACCAGCGACCACACCTCGACCAGCTGGTTGAACCAGTGCGGCGCGGCGTCCGCCCAGCCGACCACTCGGCGGTACAGGCCGCCGTCGATGCCACTGCCGTCGTACACGGCCAGCTCGTTGAACGTCATCACCGGACCTCACCACCGCGACGGTGGGCCCGCCGGACGCCGAACACTTCGAGAACAATCAGGAGCATGGAGACAACTACTACCAGAAGCGGGGTGATCGACACATAACGGTCGATACCGGTCATGAACGGACCGAATACGGACCCCGCGAGCGCACCGAGCACACCGAACACCTCCGTGCCGGCGGGCGCCGCATCGGCGAACGACTGGAACACGACCGGCGGACCTCCCGTACGTTGGTGGGCGGCACCGCAGCGCACGCCCGACCGTCTACAGTCACGTAGACGGTCTACATGACTGTAGACGATAGCTGGAGGAACCCCCGCCATGTCCGACGTACCGTCCGCCCGCCGGCCCGCCGGCGAGTTGGAGGCCGAGGTGCTCGCCGCCCTCTGGGCCGCCGACCGGCCGCTGACGCCGCAGGACGTCCAGGGGTCGCTCGGCGCCGACCTGGCCCGGACCACCGTGACGACGATCCTCGCCCGGCTGCACGACAAGGGGACGGTGCACCGCACCCGCGCCGGACGCGGCTACGCCTACGTCCCCGCGGTCGCCGACCCCGCCGGACTGGCCGCCCGCCGGATGCACGCCGAACTGGGCCGGGAGGCCGACCGCTCGACGGTGCTCGCCCGGTTCGTCTCCGACCTCTCCGCGGCGGACGAGCGGCTGCTGCGCGACCTGCTCGGCGACGAGGACGCCGCCCGGTGATCGTCGCGGTCTGGGCCCCGCTGCTGCTGCCCTTCCTCGCCGTGCTGCCGGCCCGCCGGCTCGCCGAGGCGCTGTCGCCGCGCGCCGCCGTCTGGACGCTGGCCGCCACCGCGGCCGTGCTCGCGGGCGGCACGCTGTGCTCGCTGGGCCTGCTCACCGTCGCCGGACTGCTCCGGCTCCCGCCGGTCGCCGCCCTCGGCCACCTCTCGCCGCACTGGCTCGCCGCCGGACCGCCCGGCACCCCGACGGCGGCGGCGGTGTCGGCCGCCCTGGCGCTCGCCGCCCTCGTGGCCCTCGGACTGCGCACGGTACGCCTCCGCCGACGCGACCTGGACGCCGCCCGCACCGCCGTCGACGCCACCTCCCCCCGGGCCGCCTCCACCGCGCCGACCTCCACCGGGCGCGCCGCGGGAACCGACGCCGACGCCGCCACCCGGGCACCGGGCCCGCCGCACGGCCCGAACGACCAGCATCCGGACACGCGCCCCCCGCGCGCACCCGTGCGCTGGGCGCGCACCCCGTGGACCCAGCGCGTCAGGCGACTGCTCACCACCCCGCCCGCCACCGAACTCGCCGTCCTGCCCGACGAGCAGGCCGACGCCTTCGCCCTGCCCGGCCGCCCGCGCCGCCCCGGCCGGCCCGCCGAACCCGGCCGGATCGTGGTCACCGCCGGCATGCTGCGCGCCCTGGACGCCCCCGAGCGCGCGGCCCTGCTCGCCCACGAGCGCGCCCACCTGACCGCCCGCCACCACCTGTTCCTCGCCCTGGCCGCCCACGCGGCCGCCGCCCACCCGGCCCTGCGGGCCCTGCGCGCACCGCTCGGCTACCACCTGGAACGCTGGGCCGACGAGTCCGCGGCCGCCCGGGTCGGCGACCGCAGGGTGACCGCCCGCGCGGTGGGCCGGGCCGCCCTCGCCGCCGGCCGCTCCCCTTGGCCGGGCCGCCCCCGGCACGCCCCCGCGGCCCACGGCGGACCGGTCCCCCGCCGGGTCGCCGCCCTGCTCCACCCACGCCCCGCCGGGGCGGTCGCCGCCCGCCGGACCGCCGCCCTGGCCCTGACCGCCTGTCTCGCCCTCACCGCCGTGACCTGCCTCGATGCCACCGCCGACCTCCACCACACCGTCGAGACCGCCCAGCAGCAGACGCCCGCCCGCTAGAACGCACGAGCCACAATTCGTTGGCATGACCACTCTCATACCGTCTGGTATTCCGAGTTGGCAGACCCCATCCCCAGGAACCGGTGGCGCCCGTACGCTTTCGTCAGCGCGTCGGCCCCGGCGCGCCCTCGAACGGCGGCGAGGAGCGACACGAGTGCGGCAGTCCGGACGGCAGACCCGACGACCCGAACGCCGCACCGCGCAGAGCGCGGCCGAACTGGCCAAGGTCCACGAGCGCGCCCTCGCCGAGGCCGCCGCCCGCGCCGCCCACCGGGACGCCGCCGCCCCCGACGACCCACCCTTCCACCAGCCCCGCCCCGAGATCGGCGACTCCTGGGAACGCCTGCGCCGCCTCGGCCTCGACCCGGACGCCGGCGCCGCCGCCGTCCACCTCGGCCCCGCCGAGATCGAGCACCGCCGCCGGGCCAGCGGCCTCGACCCGCTGCTCCCGATCCTCCGCGGCACCCTGGTGGAGCAGGTCGAGCAGCCCCCGCTGATCCTCGCGATCACCGACGCCGACGGCCACATCCTCTGGCAGGAGGGCGAACGCGGCCTGCGCCGCAGCGCCGACCGGATCGGCTTCCTCACCGGTGCCCGCTGGGTGGAGGAGCGGGTCGGCACCAACGGCATAGCCGCCGCCCTGCGCGCCGAGCGCCCGATGCACGTCCACTCCTCCGAGCACTACCTGCGCAGCCACCACTCCTGGACCTGCGTCGCCGCCCCGGTGCACGACCCCGGCACCGGCCGGCTGATCGGCGCGATCAACCTCAGCGGCCCGGCCCACTCCGTCCGCCCGTACCTGCTCCAGCTGACCGCCACCGCCGCCAAGCTCGCCGAGACCGAGCTGCGCGCCCGCCGGCTCGAATCCCTGCACCACCTGCGCACCCTGGCCGCCCCGATGCTGGCCCGGGTGAACGGCCCCGCCCTGGTCGTGGACGCGGCGGGCTGGACGGCGGCCGCGGCGGGACTGCCGCCACCGGCCCGGCTGCGGCTGCCCGCCGAGGGCTGGAACTCGGCCGCCGTGCACTGGCTGCCCAGCCTGGGCGAGTGCGTGATCGAGCCGCTCGCCGACGGCTGGCTGGTCCGCCCGCTCCTGCCGCAGGACACCGCACCGGCCGCACCGGGCGAGCCGGACGGCCCCGGCGGCCCGGGCGGGGACACCGCCGGCCCCGCCGCCGGACTGCTGGCCGAGCAGGCCGAGGGGGCCAGGGTCCGGCTCGACCTGCGCCGCGCGGGCAGCCCCGGCCTCTCGGTGCACGGCGCGGCCGGCAGCTGGTCGCACGCGCTCAGCCCGCGCCACGCCGAGCTGCTGCTCCTGCTGGCCACCGAACGCGAGGGCCTCAGCGCCGCCCAGCTGGCCGACGCGCTGTTCGGGGACCCGGCCCGGACCGTGACGGTGCGGGCCGAGCTGTCCCGGCTGCGCCGCTACCTCGGCGGCCTGCTGGCCCACCGGCCGTACCGCTTCGCCGAGTCGGTGCTGGTCGCGGTGGCCGGCCCGGACGATCCGTACGACCTGCTGCCGACCTCCTCGGCGCCGGCCGTGCGCAGGCTCCGCGCGGGGCTGGTCGGTGGGACGGTCCGGCTGCCCGGGACACCGCCGTTACCGGGCCCGCGCCCCCCGGCCGACGGGTCCGCGCCGCCGCGTCTGCGAACCGACCGTCTCCCCCTGTCGCCCCTGCCGCCCCCGCGACCCTCGTAACCCTCGTCGCCCCTGCGGCCCACCGTCCCCGGGGCCACCGCCCCGGGGCCCTCCGTCCGCCGGGCTCAGTGGCCGCCGGCGAGCAGTTCGGAGAGCTCGTCGTCACTCGGCCCGTGGGCCTGCTCGGCCGCCTCCGAGACCATCGCGTACGTGCGGTCCAGCCACTCCTGGACCTTCGGCCTGGAGGCCTCCAGCAGGGCGCTGCCGTGCGGGGACTCGAGCGCCAGGTGCAACGTCGAGCCGTGGCACGGGCAGTACGCCGGCCACAGCTTGACGTCGCCCTGGCCGCTCAACGAGCGGAGGCCGTCGCGCAGCAGTTCGCGCGAGAACACCCAGTCGGCCTCGTCCGGCCTCCCCAGGTGGAACGTCAGCAGCACCTCGTACGGGCGCGCGGCGTCGAACCGGAACCGCGTACGGACCTCTCCGACCACCTCCTCGCCCAACGAGATCCGCAGCGTCAACACCTCCTCCACCGCCGCCGGAGCGGCGGTGGAGCCTGCCTCATCGCCGCCCGTGGGGGTAGCGGCGAGGGGGGCACTGAAGGGTGCTGGCAGCGGGTCGGGCGGCATGACGGTCTCTCCGGGACGGCGTGGGATGTCCTCCAGCGTGCTCCGCCGCGCGGCGCTCGGGCAAGGGTTGCAAGGGGGTTGCAATAATCCCCGCAGCGGTCGAGTATCCCTTACCGGCCTTGTCAGACGGACCGTCAACTTCCGCTGGTCAAAGGGTTGTCCACGGATTGGATCAATTCCGTCCGACCACTGGCCACCGCCCGGGGGCCCGCTGCTACGCTCGTCCCCCTGCCGGCGCACGCCCGCGCGCGCGTCCGGTCGGACTCCGCACGCGCGCCCCCGCACGACCCGGCCGGACCGTGCCCGAACGAATCCTGACGACGTCCCCGACCGGACCGGACCAGCCGGTACCGCATCGGACCGGACCGGACCGGATTCGACGGGACCGGACCGAACGCGCCGGCCGCACCGGGGAGCCGGCGGCCGTCCGCCCGGTCCGGCGGCACCGGCACAGCCGTCGGCACGTGGGAGAATGCCACGACCGCAACGGCGACTTCAGGGGAGGGAGGGGTCCGGTGACCTTGTCCGACGACACCGGGCAGGACGCGACGCACGCGTCCGACCGGTACCGCACGCGCCACGGCCGGCACGGCCGTCCCGGCCCGTTCGGGGGCCGACTGCGGCTGCCCACCCTGCGGTTCTCCGGCGCCGCGATGGCGATGTCGACCGTCGTGGGCATCAGCATCGCCACCACCTTCCTGCTCAACGAGCAGCAGGGCGTGGGTCGCCGGGCCGGGGTCGCCCGGGTCGGCTCCAGCGCGCCGCCGCCCAGCCCGTCCACCTCCCCCGACAGCATCGGCGGCAACGGCACGACCTCCGGCACCGGGACCGCCTCCGGCCCGGACGCCGCCGGGCCGAACGCGACGGCGGGCCGCCGTTCCGCCGCCCCGGGCACGCCCACCTCCGGCGCCTCCGGCCCGGCGGCGGGCACCCGCGCCCCCGACTCCGTGCCCGCCCAGCGCTCCGCCGGCCCGTCCGTGCCCCGCACCGACGGCTCCCCGTCCACCGCGCCGCTCGCCGAGGGCCCGGCGCCCCGACACGGCGTCAACGGCGGGCCCGCCACGGAGCAGCCCGGCCCCGGCGCCCCGGAGACCCTGGCCGGTGGCCGGCCGGACCACCCGCAGTCCGCCGACGAGCAGCTCGCGGCGGCGGCCGGCGGCGCGCAGACCGCCCGCCGACCCGCCGAGGACCCGTCACCGGCCGGCGCCTCCCCGTCGCCGTCGCCGTCCGTGCCCGCGCCCTCCCCCTCGTCGGCCACGCCCCGCCCGTTCGTCCCCGCCGCCCCGGACCCCGGCATGCCCGCCCCGTCCCCGCGCGAGTGGACCGGCGGAACCCTCGGCACGGCCGACACCACGGCCGACGGCGCGGCCGAGCCCGCGACCGACAGCGGGGCGCCGGGCCCGACGAAGGGCAGTACGAAGGACACCGGCGTGACCCGGCCGGCCGTCGGCACCGACGCGGTCGAGGACCAGGCGCTCGCCGGTGCGGCCGTGGTCCAGCCGCTCGGCCGCGACGGCACCCGGCACGTCCTCGCACTGACCGTCAGCGAGCCGCTCACCGCGCTGCAGGCCGAGTTCCGCCTCGCCCCGGGCACGGCGGCCCCGGGCGTCGGCACCGCGTGGACGGACCTCGCCGGCGCCGTGGTCACCGCGCACCAGGAGCGCGGCGCGGCGGTCTACCGCTTCACCACCCCGCCCGGTACGGACGTCCGCCCCGGCCGCTACACCTTCACCGTGCGCGGCACCCGGTCCGCCGGGCAGGCCGGCCCGTCCCGGAGCGTCGGCCCGCGCACCCCCGGGTCCTGGAATGCCAGCGCCTTCGGCATCGGCCGCCCGCGCGCCGTCGCCGCCCTCGGCACCTTCCCGGCACCTCCGGCGGCCCCTGCACCGGCCCCCGCACCGGCCCCCGCGCCAACCACTGCTCCGGCCCCGGTGCCGGCACCCCGCGCCGCCGCCCCGGCCGGCTGACCGCCGCACCGTTCCCCGGTCGGACCGCGGCCCGCCGGCGGTCGGGCAACCCAACAGGTCAGCGCCCCGTTCGGGCTCATCAGACCGGGCTCGTTCGTTACTGTGGTCGCCAGCCGGCACAGCCGCCCCAAAACGCCGGGGCCGGTGCCGCACCACCGCATCCCAGGAGGAGTTCGTGTCCACGGTCCTGACCCAAGGCGGCAACGCCCCGCTGACCGCCGCGCGGGTGACCGTCGAGGTCACCGCACCCAAGGCGCTGGATGTCTCGGGCCTGCTGCTGACCGACGCCGGAAAGGTCCGCTCGGACGACGACTTCGTCTTCTACAACGCCCCGAACGGGCCCGGTGTGACCCACCGTCCGGCCGCCGCCGGAACGCCGGACGCCATCATCGTCGACACCGCCGCCGTCCCGGCCGGGATCACCAAGATCGTGGTGACCGCGAGCCCCGACGAGTCCGGCGCCACCTTCGCGGGCATCGAGCCGACCGCGACCGTGCGGGACGCCGCCACCGGCACGGTGCTGGTCACCTTCACCCCGCCGCCGCTCGGCCGGGAGACCGCGCTGATCGTGGTCGAGGTCTACCAGCGCAACGGCGCCTGGAAGGTCCGCGCGGTCGGCCAGGGCTACGCGAACGGCCTGGCCGGCATCGCCACCGACTTCGGCGTCAGCGTCGACGAGCAGCCGGCCGCGGCGCCCGTCGCACCCCCGGCCCCGGTCGCTCCGGCCCCGGTCGCTCCGGCCCCGGTCACCCCGCCGCCGGCGCCCGCCGCCCCGGTCGACCCCCGGCTCGCCATGGCCTCCGCCCCGCCGATGCCGCAGACCGCGCCCCCGATGCCGCCCGCTCCCCCCGCGCCGCCGGCCCCGCCCGCCGCCGCCCCGTCCTTCACCAAGGTCACCCTGGACAAGGGCCGGGTCAGCCTCACCAAGGGCGGCTCGGTCTCCCTGGAGAAGAACGGCAAGCCCTTCCTGTCCGCCGTCCGGATGGGCCTCGGCTGGGAGCCCGCCGGCCGCGGCCGCAACATCGACCTCGACGCCTCCTGCCTGGCCTTCGACGCCCAGCGCGAGAAGCTGGACACCGCCTGGTTCATGAAGCTGGGCATCTTCAACGGCGCCATCGCCCACTCCGGCGACAACCTGACCGGCGAGGGCGGCGGCGACGACGAGTCGATCACCGTCCACCTGGACGGCCTCCCGCCGGAGGTCTGCGGCCTGGTCTTCGTCGTGAACTCCTTCTCCGGCCAGAAGTTCACCGAGGTCAAGAACGCCTACTGCCGCCTGGTGGACGCCGCCACCAACCAGGAGCTGGTCCGCTTCGACCTCACCCACTCCGAGCCGCACACCGGTGTGGTGATGTGCAAGCTGATCCGCCAGTACTCGGGCGAGTGGGTGATGACCGCCATCGGCGAGTACGTCGATGCCAAGACCGCCCGCGCCATGGTCAAGCCCGCCGCCGCGATGCTCTGACCCACCCCCGACGGCGCCCCCGGCACTCGCCGGGGGCGCCGTCGTCCCCGTCACTCCTCGCCGTTCCCTCTCGCACGATCGGGTGAAAGCCCGGCGTACAACCCGGCGAGGTCCCCCGCCCGGCCGAACTCCCGGCCCTTTCCCGGCACCGGCCGGTCGCCTACGGTGGGGACCCCCGACCACCGGAGGTCCCCGTGCCGGAAGAACAGCCGCCGCCGAACTACCGCAGCTACCACTGGGAGGACGAGGCCACCGGCGCCCAGTGCTTCGTCCTCTACCCGGGCGACGAGGAAGCCGACGACGAACGCAAGACACGCATGCGCGCCATGGCCCGCCGAGCCTTCCCGGACCTGGACCTGGACCTGTCGGACGAGCAGCCGCCGGAGACCACCAGACCCACCCTCCGCCTGATCCGCAGCGACGGCTCCTGAACGCACCCGACGGCCGCGGGTGGCCATGACGGAAGGAAGCCCAGCCGGGAGCGGCCCGTCGGTTCCCCCGACGGGCCGCTCCGCCTGCGCGCGCGGACGATGCCGGCTCCCCGGCGCCCACCGCCTCACACCATCGGATGAAAACCGCGCGCACATGGCATAACCCCGATCGACCCGGCACTAGCGTGACGTCCACCTGAAGGAGGGGCATCATGAGTGCTGTGGCGCATGAGAAACCGATCACGGATTCCCCGTCGCAGGAGGACATCCTGCTGGAGAGCTTCCTGAGCCTGCACTCCCCCGAAGGCTTCCGGGCCGAGCTCATCGAGGGAGAGATCAGCGTGGCACCACCGCCGGATGGCGATCACGAGGACTACATCGACCTGCTGATCGACCAGGTGAAGGCAAAATCCCAGATCCATATGCAGGTGTCAGGGGGCAAGGGCCTCCGACTCGTCAGCGGCGGACTCTGCCCGAAGAACCATGTCATCCCCGACGCCACCTTCGCCCCCAGGGAACTGCGCCTCTTCCGCGGTGCCCCGTCGTGGATGGAGCCGGACGGTGTGGCGATGGTGGCGGAGGTGACATCGAGCAAGCCGGACCAGGACCGGATCACCAAGCGCCACTGCTACGCGCGCGCCAAGATCCCCCTCTACCTGCTCATCGACCGCGACCGATCGCGGGTCAGCCTCTTCAGCAACCCGCACCGCGACGAGTACACCGAGGTGCACCTGGCAGCCTTCGGCGAGCCGCTCGCGCTTCCGGCGCCGTTCGACTTCGAACTGGACACCAAGGACTTCCTGTAGGACCCGGACGCGCGACGGCCCGCGCCCCCGGTGGGGGGCGCGGGCCGTTCGGCGTTCGTGCGCGTCAGCCGCGGGTGGCCATGGCGCGCAGGAAGAAGGTGAGGTTGGCCGGGCGCTCGGCGAGGCGGCGCATGAAGTAGCCGTACCACTCCTGGCCGTACGGGAGGTACACACGCATGGTGTTGCCCTCGTCGGCGAGGCGCAGCTGCTCCTCGGGGCGGATGCCGTACAGCATCTGGTACTCGAAGGAGTCGCGCTTGCGGCCGTTCCACTGGGCCAGCTGGCCGGCGATCTTGATCATGTTGGGGTCGTGCGAGGCGATCATCGGGTAGCCCTCGCCGGCCATCAGGATCTTGAGCGCGCGGACGTACGCGAGGTCGACCTCGTGCTTGCCCTGGAAGGCGACCGACTCGGGCTCCTTGTAGGCGCCCTTGCACAGGCGCACGCGCGAGCCGGCGCCGGAGAACTCGCGGCAGTCGTCCTCGGTGCGGCGCAGGTAGGCCTGGAGGACGACGCCCAGCCAGGGGAAGTCCTGGCGCAGCTCGCGGGCGATGCCGAGGGTGGAGTCGGTGGTGGTGTGGTCCTCCATGTCGAGGGTCACCGTGGTGCCGGCGTCGGCGGCGGCCTCGCAGATCCGGCGGGCGTTCTCCAGGGCGATCTTCTCGCCGTCCACCGGGAGGAACTGGCCGACGGCCGAGAGCTTGACCGAGACCTCGGCGCCGGCGGCCAGACCGGTCTCCTTGAGCGCCTTGAGCAGGTACTCGTAGGCCTCGGCGGTGCCGGCGGCCTGGGCGGCGTCGCGGGTGTCCTCGCCGAGGTGGTCCAGGGTGACCTTGCGGCCGGTGGCGACGAGGTCGTCGCAGGCGGTGACGGCGTCGTCGAGGGCCTCGCCGGCGACGAAGCGCTCGACTATCGCGTGGGTCGGCGGGAACTTCTCGACGACGGTGCGGACCTGCGAGGACCGGGAGGCCGCGAGGAGGGCGGAACGGAGCATCGTGACTCCTGGAGCTGGTGCTTCTAAGGGTGGCAGAAAGACGGGCGGCGGACCGGGGAGTGGGGTCCGCCGCCCGTGGGGACGCCGCCCGGCTGCGGGACCGGGGGCGTCAGGGGACCGCGAGGGGGTCCCGGTGGGGCACTCAGCCCATGTGCGGGTAGCGGTAGTCCGTCGGCGGGACGAAGGTCTCCTTGACCGAGCGGGTCGAGGTCCACCGCGCCAGGTTCTGCTTGGCACCGGCCTTGTCGTTGGTGCCCGAGGCCCGGCCGCCGCCGAACGGCTGCTGGCCGACGACCGCGCCGGTCGGCTTGTCGTTGATGTAGAAGTTGCCGGCGGCGAAGCGCAGCTTGTGCATAGCGTGCTGCACGGCCTCGCGGTCCTGGGAGATGATCGAGCCGGTCAGGCCGTAGGCCGACACCGACTCCATCTGCGCCAGCATCTCGTCGTACTTGTCGTCCTCGTAGACGTGCACGGCCAGGATCGGGCCGAAGTACTCGTCCTTGAAGTACTCGCTCGCCGGGTTCTCGCAGACCAGGACGGTCGGGCGGACGAAGTAGCCGACCGAGTCGTCGTAGGTGCCGCCGGCCAGGACCTCGACCTCGGCGTCGGCCTGCGCGCGGTCGATCGCGGCCTTGTTCTTGGCGAACGAGCGCTCGTCGATGACGGCCGACATGAAGTTGTCCAGGTCGGTGACGTCGCCCATGGTGAGGCCCTCGACCTCGTCGCGGAACTCGTCCTTGAGCTCGGCCCAGATCGAGGCCGGGACGTAGGCGCGGGACAGGGCGGAGCACTTCTGGCCCTGGAACTCGAAGGCGCCGCGGGTCATGGCGGTCTTCAGCACGGCCTTGTCGGCGGACGGGTGGGCGACCAGGAAGTCCTTGCCGCCGGTCTCGCCGACGATCCGCGGGTAGGTGCGGTAGCCGGAGATGTTGTTGCCGACCTCGCGCCACAGGTGCTGGAAGGTGGCGGTGGAGCCGGTGAAGTGGATGCCGGCCAGCGCCGGGTGCTTCAGCGCGACGGCGGAGACGTCCAGGCCGTCGCCGGTCACCATGTTGATGACGCCCTTGGGCAGGCCGGCCTCCTCCAGCAGCTGCATCAGCAGGTGCGCGGAGAACTGCTGGGTGGGCGAGGGCTTCCAGAGCACCACGTTGCCCATCAGCGCCGGGGCGGTCGGCAGGTTGCCGGCGATGGCGGTGAAGTTGAACGGGGTGATCGCGTAGACGAAGCCCTCCAGCGGGCGGTGGTCGCTGCGGTTCCACACGCCGTCCGAGGAGATCGGCTGCTCGGCCATGATCTGGCGGGCGAAGTGCACGTTGAAGCGCAGGAAGTCGACCAGCTCGCAGGGCGTGTCGATCTCGGCCTGCTGCGCGGTCTTGGACTGGCCGAGCATGGTGGCGGCGGCCAGCGTCTCGCGCCAGGGGCCGGCCAGCAGGTCGGCGGCGCGCAGGAAGATCGCGGCGCGGGAGTCGAAGGAGAGCGCCTGCCAGGCCGGGGCCGCGGCCAGGGCAGTGTCGATGGCCTCCTGCGCGTCCGCCTGGGTGGCGTTGCGCAGGGTGCCGAGCCTCGCCGCGTGGTTGTGCGGCTGGACGACGTGGAACTCGGTGCCGCCGCCCATCCGGCGCTCACCGTTGATCGTCATGGTCAGCTGGACCGGCTCCTGGCCGCCCAGCTCCTTCAGCTTGGCCTCCAGACGGGCCCGTTCCGGGCTGCCCGGGGCGTAGCTGTGGACCGGCTCGTTCACCGGCGCGGGGACCTGGGTCACAGCGTCCATGAGCGCACGCTCTCCTTCGTTTCTTGCGGGGGGATGCCGGCGCGGGTCGCACGCCGGCCACATGACGAACGCTATTCCTGCACCGGGGCCCGCTTGATTGGCCGGACGGCTAAAATCATTCGGACGGCGTTGTCCGCTCGGATGAAGAACCGGGGTCACCAGCCACCGGAGCCCCACCGGACGCCCCGCCGGCGCCCCGCCGGAGCCCCACCGGACGCCCCGAGGAGGCCCGTATGACCACCCCCGGCCTCCCGCTCCGCCAGCTGCTGATGTCCCTGGGCGAGCCGCTCGTCGAGCTCCAGGCGGCGCCGCACGGGCTGGACGTCCCGGTCCGCGACGTCGCCATCCTCGACCCCGAGGACCCGCCGACCGCCGCCCCCGGCGAGCTCGTGCTCGCCATCGGTGCCCGCGGCCGGGCCGCGCTCCCGGCGCTGCGCGCCGCCGGCCGGGCCGGGGCCGCCGCGGTCGCCGTCAAGCTGGACGCCCCCGGGCAGGCCGACGCGCTGCGCGAGGCGGCCACCGAGGCGGGCGTGGCACTGCTCTCGGTGCGCCGGGAGACCCGCTGGGAGCACCTCGACTCGCTCGCCCGCGCGATCATCGCCGGGCCGGACGCCCCGGACACGCCCGGCGCCGCCGAGCACAACGCCGGTGACCTCTTCTCGCTCGCCCAGACCGTCGCCGTCCTCACCAACGGCATCGTCTCGATCGAGGACACCTCCAGCCGGGTGCTCGCCTACTCCCGCTCCTCCGACTCCGACGAGGTAGACGACCTGCGCCGGCTGTCCATCCTCGGCTGGCAGGGCCCCGAGCCGTACCTGTCCAAGCTCCGCGAGTGGGGCGTCTTCCAGCACCTGCGCAGCTCCGACACGGCCATCGCGGTCGACCCGCACCCGGAGCTTGGTCTGCGCCGCCGGCTGGCGATCGGCATCCGGACCGGTGCGCAGCCGCTCGGCACCATCTGGGTGCAGGAGGGCTCCCAGCCGCTGGCGCCGCTCGCCGAGCAGGCGCTGGTCGGCGCGGCCCGGGTGGCCGCGGCCCAGCTGGTGCGCCGGCGCCGGGAGCTGTCCGCGGACGTCCGGCTGACCCAGACCCTGCTCACCGGCCTGCTGGAGGGCTCCACCGGCCCGCAGTCGCTGGCCACCCACCTCGGCCTGGACCTGCGCCGCCCGGCCACCGTGCTGGCGTACAGCGCGGGCACCACCGAGCAGCTGACCCGGGCGGAGGTGACCGGCCTCATCTCGGTGCACACGGCGGCCCGGCACCGCGCCGCGCTGCTCGCGCCGATCGAGTCCCGGGTCTACGTGCTGCTGCCCGAGCTGCCCGCCAACCTGCCGATGACCACCGTGCGCGGCTGGGCGCAGGAGGTGGTCGAGGCGGCCCGGGACCACCTGGGCGTCCCGCTGCGCGCGGCGATCGGCTCGACGGTGGACGGCCTGGCCAGGGTGCCGGAGTCGCGTGCCCAGGCGGACCGGATCCTGGACGCGATGGGCCGCGGCGGGGTGGACCTGGAGGTCGCGGCGCTGATCGACGTCCAGGCGGAGGTGCTGGTCAGCGAGATGCTGGCGCTGCTCCAGGAGCGCGGCGGCCTGCGCGACCCTCGGCTCACCGCGCTCGCCGAGTACGACCGCCGGCACGGCACCCGGCTCGCCGAGTCGGTGCTGGCCTGGCTGGACGCGCTGGGCGAGGTCCGGGTCGCGGCGGACGCCCTGCACATCCACCCGAACACCCTGCGCTACCGGGTCCGCCGGGCCGAGCAGCTGACCGGCATCGACCTGGCGCAGCCGCAGCAGCGGCTGCTCGCGATGCTCCAGCTGCGGCTGCCCGCCGAGCCCTGACGGCCCGGTGCCGCGAGAGGGTCCGGTGCGCGAAAGGGCCCGCTCCGAGGAGCGGGCCCCTGACGATCACTCGCGCTCAGCTCACTGGCCGTAGCCCTGGCCGCGCTTGTGCTCGTTCAGGCGGTGCCACGGGCCGGTGATGGCCAGCTGGATGCCCGGGGTCTGGATGTTGGCGAAGAGGGTCTTGCCGTCGTCCGAGAAGGTGACGCCGGTGAACTCGCTGAACTCGGGCTTCTCGGCGGTGCCGATGTTCAGCTCGTTGCGGGCGATGGCGTAGGTCAGACCGTCCTCGGTGGCGCCGAACAGGTGCGAGACGCCCTCGCCGTCCTCGGCGATCACGATGCCGCCGTAGGGCGAGACGGTGATGTTGTCCGGGCCGTCGAAGTTGTCGTGGTCGCCCCAGACGTCGGTGTTGACGCCCAGCAGGACCTTCAGGGTGATGGTGCGGCGGGCCGGGTTGAAGAACCAGACCTGGCCGTCGTGCTGCAGCGGGCTCTCCGAGCGGGCGAAGCTGGAGACGAAGTAGAAGCCGCCGTCACCCCACCACATGCCTTCCAGCTTGCGGGCGCGGGTGACCTCGCCGTCCTTGAACTGCTTGCGGATCGAGACGGTCCTCGCATCGCGCTCCTGGACCTTGACCCAGTCCACGCCGTAGGTGGTGCCGACCGTGGTGGCGCGGGACAGGTCGTCGATGAACTTGCCCTGGGCGTCGAAGACCTTGAAGGCCTCCAGCACACCGGCGTCGGCGGCCAGCTTGCGCAGCTGGTAGCGGCCGTGCTTGAAGCCGGCCGGCGGGGTCCAGCGGAACAGCAGGCCGTTCGGGTTGGAGGCGTCCTCGGTCAGGTAGACGTGGCCGCGCTTCGGGTCGACGACGACGGCCTCGTGGGCGAAGCGGCCGAACGCCTTGACCGGCTGCGGGTCGCGGTTGTAGTCGTCGTCGAACGGGTCGACCTCGAAGATGTAGCCGTGGTCCTTGGTGAAACCGTTCTTGCCGGCCTTGTCCTCGGTCTCCTCGCCGGACAGCCAGGTGCCCCACGGGCTGACGCCGCCGGCGCAGTTGGTGGCGGTGCCGGCGATGCCGACCCACTGCTCGACCTTGCCGTTGGCCTTGGCGTGCACGATGGTGCAGCCGCCGGCCGCGCCCGGGTCGTAGACGTGGCCCTCGGTCAGCGGCACCGGGTTCGGCCAGTTGGCGCGGGCGCCGCCCAGCTCGTGGTTGACGACCAGCAGGTTGCCGCCGCGCTCGTCCTCGAACGCCGAGGTGCCGTCGTGGTTGCTCGGGGTGAACTCGCCGGTGCGCAGCTTGCTGACGCCGGCGCGGTTCAGGACCTTGTACTTGAAGCCCTTCGGCAGGGCCAGCAGGCCCTCCGGGTCGGCGACCAGCGGGCCGTAGCCGACGGCGACGCGCTCGCCCTCGGCGGCCGCGGCGACCGGCACCTCGCCACCGGCCGGGGCGGCGATCGCGCCCGGCGCGCTGGCCAGGGCCTCGGCGCTGCCGGCGATCAGAACGCCGGCCCCGACGATGGTGGAACGGTTGACGAAGTCCCGGCGGGACAGCGACATGGCAGTCACTCCTGAGGGGTGGGCCGCCGACCGGGGGGTCCCCGGCGCGTGGCGTGCGAGGTGTCGAGCATGGTCGTCGACGCCCAGCAGACTCTGCCCGCGCGGTGAACACCCGATGACGCGGACACCTCGTCAGGGTGGTCATTTGCCGACCTTATGCAAACCCATTGCTCAATTTTTGCCCGGTCACCACAGGTCACACCACGGGTCGGTGAACCGTCACCCGCCGTACGTCCACTGACGGGCCGTCGGCTCCGCGTCGGCTCAGCGCCCGCCGGTCCGGGCCGCCCGCCACTGCTCCCAGGCCGCCAGCCACAGCTGCTCGCCCATCCGGTGCTCCCCGCGCTCCCCGAGCCGCACCTGCTGCCAGGCGCGCTGCGCCGGCACGCTCGCCACCTCGCTGGCGAACACGGTGTACCGGATCGACTCCTCCACCGCCGCGTCGCCCTCCGCCGTCCCCACCACCCAGTGCGTCAACTGGGAGAGCCGGCCGAGCTGTTCGACCATCGCGGCGACCGCCTCGGCGGCCTCCTCGCGGGTCTCCGAGGCAAGCCGCATCTGCTGGCGCACCGCCGCCTCCCAGCGCAGCGCGCCCGCCTCGGCGCGCGCCCCCCGGGGCGGCCTGGGCGGGCGCCCGGAGCGCAGCCGCGCCTCCAGGGCGGCGGCCTCGCTGATGCCGTGCGCGATCACCGCCCGGTGCGCCTCCAGCCCGGTGACCGGGGAGAGCTCGCGTCGCTCCACCGGCAGGTGCCGGCCGCGGCGGACCGCCAGCTCGCGCAGCAGCGCGGTGCGGCCGCTCAGATAGCGCTCGTGGTCACGGATCCGCGCCAGCTCGACGCCGCCCGGCGGCACACCGCGCCCGCAGACCGTGACGGTCAGCCCGTCCACCCGGAAGCGGCCGGCCCAGACCGGCTCGACCCCGCCGATCGGGCAGCAGCCGGGCAGCGCCGCGCCGGACCACAGGCCGCGCCGGTCCTCGTGCACCTCGACGGCGCGCGACTCGCCGTCCACGGTGATCCACTCCCGGAGCGCGCGGACCCGGCCGGGCGTGTCGCCCTCGTCGACGCCGAACTGCTCGTAGACCCGGTCGCGCTCGTCCTCGACCACGTCCTCCAGCTCGGGCAGCGGCTCGTAGCGGTCGGCGCCGGGCCGGTGGGTGCGCACGGTGACGTACGGGCCGGCCGGGGAGGTCCGGTCGCCGAAGCCGATCTCGATCCAGCCGGGCGCGCCGCCCACCGCTCCGCCGCCCGCGCCTGCGACCGTCCCGCCGAAGTCCGCGCCGTAGCCGTCCGCCCCGCACCCGTCGTGCCCGTACCCGTCGTGCCCGTACCCGACCAGGGCGGCGCCGCCCTGACCCAGCACCGGCACGACGCCGAACACCGGGAAGTCGGCCGCGACGAGACTGCGGCGGGCGAGCTCCTCCTCGACGGCGAGGAACTCCTCCAGGTCGCCGGCCGGGTACCCGCCCGGAGGGCCGTCCAGGGGATCGTCCGGGCGGTCGAACGGATCCACCGTGCCCGCACCATCCCCGAACCGGCCGTCCCGGCCCCCTCCGCTCGCCCGCGTCATCCCGCGCCGCACCCCCTGCCCTAGCCGTCCGCACCGTGCCGTCGGCACCCGGGCAACGATACGTGGCCCGACCTACCGGGTCATCAGGCCCTTTGCCCGCCCGGAGGATCGGCCGCGGCGCTCCGGACGGACCCGTCCGGAGCGCCGCTGTCAGTGCCCCTCTCTAGGCTGGCGGGCATGACAGCGACCTCGTCCTTCCCCGCCCGGCTCAGCATCGTCACCCTCGGTGTGGCCGACCTCGACCGCAGCGCCCGCTTCTACGAGGCGCTCGGCTGGCACCGCTCCGCCGCCTCCAGCCCGAACATCGTCTGGTTCCGCACCGCCGACTCGGTGCTCGGCCTGTTCCCGCACGAGGAGCTGGCCGCCGACGCGGGCGTGCCGTCCGCGGGCGAACCGGCGTTCCGCGGTGTCACCCTCGCCGTGAACCTGGAGTCCCAGGCCCTCGTGGACGCCGCACTGGAGACGGCGGTGGCGGCCGGCGCCATCGTCGTCAAGGCACCGGCGGCGACGGACTGGGGCGGTTACTCCGGGTACTTCGAGGACCCGGACGGCCACCTCTGGGAGCTCGCCCACAACCCGTTCTTCGCCTTCACCGAGGACGGCTCGCTCGACCTGCCGAACTGACGGTCGCGCCGCCCGGCCCTCAGCCCGCTCAGCCCCTGGACCGGGCCTTGAACGCCGCCTTGCGGGCCTCCTTGGCCACCGCCCGGTCCGGATGCAGCTCGCCGACCGCCTCCAGCACGTCCGCCGTGTACGGGTGCTCCACCCGCCACAGCTCGCCGAAGTAGCCGACCGGGTCGTCCGTCACCGGCAGCTCGGAGACCAGGTCGCGCAGCTGGTCCGGATCGCCGCCGGTGTCCAGCAGCTGGGCCGCGAAGGCGTCCACGACCGTCCACAGCGCCATCGCCCGGTCCGGTACGGGCACGTCCGTCACGCCCAGCGAGACCAGCCAGGCCCGCGCGCCGCCGCCCAGCTCCGGGTCGTCCAGCACCTCCCGGACGGCCGGCTCGGCGGGCGCGCCGAGCAGGGTCAGCGCCGAGTGGCAGAGCAGCCGCCGCATCGGGGCGTACGCGTCGATGCCGCGCGCCGCCGCGAGCAGCTCGCGCGCCGCCGCCACCGGCTCCCGGCCGGCCACCCAGACCTTCAGCTCCTCCTCGGGCAGCACATTGGCGGCCTCGCTGACCCCGCGCAGCAGCTCGGCGGCGTCGCCCCGGGCCAGGTCGCCGACCAGCGGGGCGTCGTAGCCGTCCTCCAGCAGCCACTGCCGGATCCCGTACTGGCCCAGCGGGGTGAGCCGGACCAGCCCGAACCGGGCGGACTCCGCCTCGTCCAGCTCCGCCGACTCCGCCTGCGCCGAGTGCTCGGCCTCCCCTTCCGCCCCTTCCTCCTCCTCGTCGAAGAGCTCCGGGTCGATCGGCCGGTACTCCAGCAGGCCCAGCTCGGCGAGGTCGGCGAGCATCGGGTCCAGGGCGACCATCACATCGGTGATGTCGCCGAGCAGCTCGTCGCTCGGCTCCTCGCCGTCCGGGACCACCAGCAGCGCCGCCAGCACGCCCAGCGGCACCGTCTCGTTGCCCGGCTCGGCGAAGGCGGTGGTTTCGTACAGCACCTGAAGCGCCTCGTCGAGCAGCTCGGCGGCCTCGTCGCGGGCCTCCTCGACGTCGCTCAGGCCGTCCTCGTCCTCTTCCGCGCGCTCCCCGTCCTCCGCCTCCAGGTCCTGCGAGTCCGCCTCGACCGCCAGCTCGCGGACGATCCCGGCGGCCGTCAGCCACAGCTCCAGGACGGTCTCCGCGTCCCCCGCCTCGGCCGGCTCCAGGTCCGGCCCGGGGATCGCGACGTGCTCGCCGGCCGCCGTGGTGCCGATCTCGACCAGGTCCAGGTCACAGGCCAGCGACCAGGCGCGCATCGCCTCGACCACCGCCTCCTCCGGCGCGTCCCCCTCCTCGGGGGCCAGGCCCAGCAGCCGGGCGGCCGGGGCCCGGTCGGGGCCGGTGAGGTCGCCGAACTCGTCCACCGCGCGGTGCGGGGCCGTCCAGCGGGCCAGCTTCAGCGCCCACCCGAACATCGGGACGGCCTTCGCCCGCTCGGCCAGCTCCGGCTCGGACGGCAGCGTGACCGGCGGCACCAGCACCGCCGCGTCGTCCAGGTCCTCGTCGTCCAGCCCGTGGGCGGCGAACGCCCCGTACAGGTCCTGCAGCTCCAGGTCGGCGGGCAGCACCGCACCCTCGCCCGGCGCACCCGCCGCCGGGGTGTCCGCGTTCCTACGACGTCGTGCGGCCATCGTTGCGCGTTCTCCCTACGCCGAGCGGTCAGCCGGGCCGGGGCACGCGGAGATCACCTCCGCGTCACCGGTCCACCACCTCAGCGTATAGGCCGGGCACCCCGGACGCCCGGCCTCAAGGGGCGCGCGCCGAAACCGTGCGCCCACCCCTTATCCTTCGAAGTCGGTACCGCGCACAACCCCGCGCGCGCCGACGGGCAACGTAGCCCCCCTCTCAGCTCACCTGCCCCACCAGGGAGCCCGCACCGAGGCCACCACCACAGCGCCGCCAGGACGGGCGCACCGGCACACCCCGCCGACCCGGGTGGTGCCCGGCCACAGGAGACCCCTGCCATGGCGGACCTCTCCCCCGCCGGCTCCGGCCTGCGCACCGCGCAGTTCGACGGACGCCGACTGTCGGAGGCCCTGCTTCCCCTGGAGCTCGCGCCACGCGCCCAGCTCCAGCTCTCCGCGATCAGCCGCTGGAACGCGCTGCGCGGAGTCCGCGTCGGCCTCGTCGCCGGCGCCCTGCTGCTCATGCTGATCGGCGCCAACCTGGCCACGCCGATCTACTCGCTCCTCCAGCAACGGATGCACCTCACCGCGCTGGACACCACGATCCTCTTCGCGTTCTACGTGTTCGCGCTCGTCCCGGTGCTGGCCGTGGTCGGCCACTGGTCCGACCACCTCGGCCGACGCGCCCTGATCCTGCCCGCCGTCGCGCTGTCCGCCGTCGGCGACGTCGTGTTCGCGACCGCGGGCGGCTTCTGGCAGCTCGCGGCCGGCCGGGCCGTCCAGGGCATCGCGGTGGGCCTGACCACCGGCGCCGCCGGGGCGGCCCTCGGCGACCTGATGCCGGACCACCCGACCCGGGCCGCCAAGATCACCCTGGCCTGTTCCGCCGGCGGCGTCGCGCTCGGCCCGGTGGTCGGCGCCCTGCTGGCCGGCGGCTCCGACCCCCTGCTCAGCCCGTTCCTGCTGCACGCCGTCGCCCTGCTCGCGCTCTGCGTGCCGCTCGCGCTGGTCCACCCGCGGATGCCCGGCCGCAACCGCGCGCCGGCCGCCCCGCCGCGCATCACCACCCCGGCCCACCTGCGCCCGCAGCGCCTGCGACTGCCGCGCACCGGCCGCCGGGAGTTCCTGCTCGCCGCCGCGGCCGGGTTCATCTCCTACGCGGTCTTCGGCGTCTACCTCAGCCTGGCCCCGGCCTTCGCCGCCAAGCTGCTGCACACCGACTCCAAGCTGATCGGCGCCGTGGTCGCGGCCCTCCTGCTCGGTTCCTCGGCCGTCGCCCAGCTGCTCGTCCCGCCGACCGCCGACCGTCTGGTGATCGCCCTCGGCATGGCCGGCCTGGCCACCGGCCTGGCCCTGGTCGTCGCCGCCCAGTACACCGGCACCCCGGCGCTGCTCTTCATCGGCAGCGTCCTCGGCGGCGCCTGCCAGGGCATCGCCTTCCGCTCCCTGTTCACCACCACCGTCGCCGCGATGAACCCCGAACGGAGGGGCTCCGAGCTGAGCTCCCTGTGGATCATCATCTACCTCGGCTCCTCCCTCCCCATCGTCGCCGTCGGCGCCCTCGTCCAGACCTACGGCCTCCTCCCCGCCACCAGCGGCTTCACCCTCCTCGCCGCCCTCCTCTGCGCCGCCCTGGCGATAGCCGTCGCCAAGCGCCCCCGACCCGCCTGACCCCCCACATGCAAACCCGCCGCCCCGGAACGACACTCGTTCCGGGGCGGCGGTGTCTCATCCCCAAGGCCTCCAGGCATCCGTCCTGATCTCCGCATCGAACGGCTCCGGCAACCGAACCGCCTCACCGAACTTCCACTCACCCATCACCTCGTACGTGGCCTCAGCCTTGTTCGGATCCCCGAACAAAGTGACACCCGGCTGCCGTGGATCCCGGTCCACCAGCAGGTAGTACGGCACCCCACACCGCGCATAGCCGCTCCACTTGGTGGCCTTGCCGGACACAGGACGCCGGTCAGTGTGTGCGCTGAGGTACGCCGTGACCTCGGCCACCAAGCTGATCTCGTCCGGGCGGAGATACCGGTCCTCCGCCCTTGCCGGCAGATCCACCTCAGCAGTCACCACGACGAGGTCGGGACAGTAGCCGTCCCCGATCTCGGCAAGGTCGACACCGACGCGCTGCACCACCTGCCACGGGAAGCCTTCCTTCCTGAACTCGGCACGGAACAGCCATTCCTTCATGTCCGAGAGCATCAAGGCGTGATTCACCGGTGGATACGGCGTCACGAAAAACTCCCCACCGATCACCTCGACCTGCAGCCGCTCCGGCAGCCAGAGATACCCATCGAGTTCACCCCGAACCCACAGCGCATACGGCGACTCGGGCAAGACCCACTGCCCGGACGCAACAACAGACGACATGCCCCCCAGCCTGGCCGCCCAGTCGCCGATGAACCGCTGTCGCGCAAACCGCTCCTTCGAAAGAGCGGTTTGCGCGACAGCAGGTTGACGTTCGACCCGCCCGCCCGATGTGGCACGACGTGATCGGACCGTCTCCGCCCGTTCATGCGAGCGGGTACCTTCCCAGTACGGCCGTGCACCCGGAAGGGGACCAGGGATGACGCAGTGGACCGACTACACCACTGGCGAGCGCATCAAGCTTCTCCGCGGACCGGACATGACACAGGAACAACTCGCCGAAGCGTCGGGCCTGTCCGTGGCGACGATCCGCAAGGCGGAACGCAACCTCGGCGGCAGCCTCCAGACGTTGCTGCGGATCTCAGCCGCGCTGCACACGGACGTGTCGGTGGTCCTCGGCCAACAGGCCCCCCGTCGGGCGATGCAGGGCACCGACCGGGCAATGATCCGCGAGCTGTCCCGCATCGTTCACGACACCGCCGCCGGTGTCGGCGTCGATGTACAGCCCCCACTCCCGGCCGAACTCGCGGCCGGGCTCGCCGCCGCATGGAAGACCTACCGATCCGGAGACTACGTGGGCGCGGGAGTCCGGGTCGCCCCTGCACTGCGTGAAGCCGCCGCCGCCCTGAAGGCCGCTCCGGTCGACCGGAAGAGCACGGCCGCAGGCGTCCTCGCCGACGCGTACCGACTCGCCGCCTACGTGGCGAACCAGTTCGGCGCCCGCGATCTCGCGTACGCCGGGATCGGTCACGCCCAGCACGAGGCCGACCGCGCCGGGGACACCGTCCGCTCGGCCATGGTCGCCTCCGGCCGGTCGTGGATCTACCTGCGGGACGCCCGGCTCGACCAGGCCGGGGAGACGGCCCGCCTGTCGTACGAGTCCATCGAGCCCAGATACGGAGATCGAGATCTCGGAACACTCGCCACCTATGGGTGGCACGTGACCTTCGCAGCCGTCGTCGCCGCCCGTCAGGGAGACGTGGACAGCGCCGACGATCTGCTGTCGCAGGGGTATGCGGTAGCGGCCCGGATGGGCCGGGACGTCCGGGTGAACGGCACGGCGTTCGGGCCCACGACGGTCACCGCCCAGGCGATCGGTATCTCCGTCTCGACCGGCCGGCCGGCACGAGCGCTGGGCCTGTTCGAATCGCTCGCCGACGCGGGTTCACTCACCCCGTCGGCGCGCAACCGGATGATGCTGGACGTGGCACTCGCGCAAGCCGAGACCCGGCAGTCGGACACCGCCTTGGACACCCTGCTTGATGTTTGCTCGGCCGCGCCTGGATGGGCGCGGCACCAGGGGCTGCCCGGGGTGATCGCGCAGAAGGCGAGCGCGGGCAGCACCACCCTGACGAAGCTGCGCAAGCTCGCATTGATTCTCGGAACATCCGTCATCATCAGCCAGGAGTGATACGAATCATCTCACTCGACGCCGGTACGACTTCTGGAACTGATATATCCCGTCCGTTCACGAACGGTGACGGCTTCGCGACAGTGGCTGCATGCTGATGATCCATCACCAACGCCCCGCGCTCACGCGCGCGCCGGGCCCGGCCACCCTCCGGCTGCCGTACAGCCCCGTGTCGGCCGGCGCTGCCCGTCTCCTGGTCCACGCCAAGCTCACCGAGTGGAAGCTGCCGCAACTGATCGACGACGCCGAGCTGATCATGTCCGAACTGGTGGGCAACGCGGCGAGGACCGGTTGCCAGACCTCCATGATGGTCGGCATCCGGCGCGCAAGCAGCGACACCGTACGACTGCTGGTCGCGGACGGGTCGGCGACCCTGCCGGTGCTGATCGATGTCGGGCCGGACGCCGAGTCCGGCCGAGGACTCTTCCTGGTCGATCAGCTCACCCGGCAGCGCTGGGGTGTGACCCCCTGGCCGCACGGCAAGGTCGTGCACGCCACTCTCACCGCCTCCACCCGCACCTGAGGACGCCCCTGAGATCCCCACCCGGGCAGTCAGGTCGGCACACGGGCCGGGCGCTTCGGGTGTGGGGGGGGGGGGCCCCGCCCCCCCCCGCCCCCCCCCCCCCCCCCCCCCCCCGGGCGGGGTTAAGGACGGACCCCCCCCCCGCCCCCCACAAAAGCCCCCGCGGCCCCCCGGGCCCCGGGAAAAAAAA
>NZ_JBHVRK010000011.1:65908-86660 GCF_042885845.1 Kitasatospora sp. NPDC058032
GTCCCCCCCCCCGGGGTGTGTGGGGGGGCCCCGGGGGGGGGGGGGTGGGGGGGGGGCCGGGGGCCCCGCCCCGGCCCCCCACACCCGATACCCCACAAGCCTCCGGTCCGTTGAACAGACGGAACCCGCCCGCGCCCAGGAAAAAGGCACCGTGCAGCACCGAGTCCGGACCGCCCTCCTCGCACCGAACGGCACCATGCTGCTGATGCCGAAGGAGATCGCCACGGTCCTCCGCGCCGCCGTCGCACGCGGGGACCTCCTGGCGCCAGGCAGTCACGAACGCCTCACGCTGCGTCAAATGTCGTGATACGTTCCGTACTCAAAGAGAAAATGCGACCCCGGCGGTGCTACCAACACCCCGGGGTCCGGCAACAGGAGCGAGACTCCCGATGCACATCCATCGTAGCGCCCACGTGCGCAACTTCACCGTGCTGCCCAACTCCGTGTTGCAGTACCGGCGGTTGAGCTACACCGCTCGCGGTCTGCTCGCGGACCTCCTCTCGCGGCCAGACGGCTGGCGCGAGGACGGGCGGCACATGGCCGACACCAGTCCGCAGGGGCGCGGGGCCGTCCGCAAGGCCCTGAAGGAACTCGCCGACGCCGGCTACTACCGCGTCGAGAAGGTCCGCCTCCCCGACGGCACCCTCCGCAGCGAGGCGCACGTCTACGACACCCCCCAGCTCGCGCGGCCGGGTGTCACCCGTCCGGCGTCCGGTGGACCGCCAACCGGTAGCGCTGGCAGCCCTGTTGTAAAGGACCGGCGCCAAGAACCCACCCTCCCCGCGGAGTCGGCCGACGAAGGCGGGCGGGAGGCGGTGGCCACCCTGTTCCGCGTGATCCGGGCCGAGCCCCGGCTGCGTCTGGGCGAGGCCGAGGCGCGGGAACTGGCGCCGCTGGTGGCGCAGTGGTTGGCGCGCGGGTGCAGCGCGACCGACCTCGCGCACGCCCTGTTGCCGGGGCTGCCGGCTCCGATGCATTCGGCGGCGGCCGTGCTCCGCTATCGGTTGGAGCACAAGATGCCGCCCTCTCGGCCGGCGGAAGGGACACAGAAAGCAAGCTACTCCGAGTGCGCCAAGTGCCACGATCCGGTGCCCGCGTCGGGGATCTGCCGGGCCTGCGCGGGCCTCGGTGGACGGCCCAAGGCGGCCGGGGGTGGTGCTCCCGTGACGGCCAGAGGTGTCGCACGCGCACGTGCCGCCCTGCTGGGAGCGAGAGCACCGCATGTCGAGATCGCTCCCCCGGTGGCGACCTACGGGTGAGCGGTGCACAGGAGCGCCGCAGCCGAGGAGGAGAGCGGGATGCAGGAGCTTGTGCAGCGGGCCGTTGACGAGATGGTGGAGTCGGGCGAGGAGCTGGGCGTCCAGGTCGCGGTGTACCGGCACGGGGAGCTGGTGGTGGACGTTGCGGCGGGGGTCGCCGATCCGGGGAGTGGGCGGGCGGTCGGCCCGGACACCCCGTTCTACAGCGCCTCCACCGGGAAGGGGGTGACCGCGACCGTGGTGCACGTGCTCGCGGAGCGCGGGGTGATCGAGTACGACCGGCCGATCGTGGAGCTCTGGCCCGAGTTCGGGGCCCATGGCAAGGCCGGGGCGACCGTGCGGCACGCCCTGACGCACTCGCTCGGCGTCCCGGCGGTGCCGTCCGGGCTCACGGTGCGGGAGCTGGCCGACTGGGACGGGATGTGTGCGCTGATCGCCGGTTCCGAGCCCTGGTGGGAGCCCGGGACCAGGACCGGCTACCACGCGATGACCTGGGGCTTCGTGATGGGCGAGATCGTGCGCCGGGCCACCGGCCGGCCGGTCTCGCAGGTGCTCCGGGAGGAGGTGGCGGAACCGCTGGGCATCGCCGACGAGCTGTTCCTCGGTGTCCCGGAGTCCGAGCTCGGGCGGCTCGCCCGCCTTGAGGACGCGCCCGGTTCCGCCGAGATGATCGCGGCGATGCCCGCCGACCTGCCGCTGTTCAAGGCGACGCCGCCCGCCGTGACCCCGAGCGCCGGGTACGGCAACGACCCCGTGGTGCTCACCTCGGACATCCCCTCGGGCGGCACGATGTCCGCCCGCGCGGTGGCCAGGATGTACGCCGCGCTGCTCGGCGAGGTGGACGGCGTCCGGCTGGTGTCGGAGGAGCGGCTGCGCGAGATCACGGCCCTGGCCACGGCCGAGGTCGACCAGCTGATCGGCTTCCCGGTGCCGCGCGCGCTGGGCTGGAACCTCGGCCGGCCCGGGGCCGATCCGCAGCAGACCCTGAGCACCTTCGGCATGCCCGGCATGGGCGGCAGCGCGGCGTACGCCGACACCGCGACGGGGATCGCCTTCGCGCTGACCAAGAACCGGTTCTTCCCCGGTCCCTCCACCGCGGTCGACCGGATCGGCGAGCTGGTCGCGAAGGCCGTGCACGTCACGGAAAGCTGAAAACGCGTGGCCCCTTCCCCCAGGAGGAGGAAGGGGCCACGCAAAAGCGGCGGACAGGCCTCAGACGTTGAAGCCGAGGGCGCGCAGCTGCTCGCGGCCGTCGTCGGTGATCTTGTCGGGGCCCCACGGCGGCATCCAGACCCAGTTGATGCGCAGGTCCTGGACGAGGCCGTCGGTGGCGGTCTTGGCCTGGTCCTCGATGACGTCGGTCAGCGGGCAGGCCGCCGAGGTGAGCGTCATGTCGATGGTGGCCACATCGGACTCGTCGATGTGGACGCCGTAGATCAGGCCGAGGTTGACGACGTCGATGCCCAGTTCGGGGTCGACGACGTCCATCAGGGCCTCGGTCAGGTCCTCGACGGAGACGGTGCCGGCGCTGGTGCCGACCGGGCCGGACGCGGTCTCCTCCGCAGGGGAGGTGGTGGTTTCGTCGCTCATGGTGGTGGGTGTCCTCCTCTGCGGTGTCAGTCGGTGACGGTGGGGTGCTCGGCGAGGGCCTTGGCGGTGGCGTCCTTCCAGGCCATCCAGCTGAGCAGGGCGCACTTGACCCGGGCCGGGTACTTGGAGACACCGGCGAACGCGACGGCGTCCTCCAGCACCTCCTCGTCGCCCTCGCCCTGGCCCTTGCTCTGCATCAGCTCCAGGAAGGCCTCCTGGACCGCCTGCGCCTCGCCGACGGACTTGCCGACCACCAGGTCGTTCAGCACCGAGGCGCTGGCCTGGCTGATCGAACAGCCCTGGGACTCGTAGGAGACGTCGGCGACGGTGCCGCCGTCGAGCTTCACCCGCAGGGTGATCTCGTCGCCGCAGGTCGGGTTGACGTGGTGCACCTCGGCGTCACCGTCGCGCAGCCCCTTGCCGTGCGGGTTGCGGTAGTGGTCCAGGATGATGTCCTGGTACATCGAGTCGAGCTTCATGGTCGCGTGCCCCGTCCTCAGCCGAAAAAGTTCCGGACGTGGTGCAGGCCGTCGATCAGCGCGTCGACCTCGCCCGGCGTCGAGTACAGGTAGAACGACGCCCGCGTGGTCGCCGGAATTCCGTACCGCAGGCAGACCGGCCGCGCGCAGTGGTGGCCGACGCGCACCGCGATGCCCTGCTCGTCGAGCACCTGGCCCACGTCGTGCGGGTGGATGTCGCCCAGCGTGAACGAGATCGCCGCGCCGCGGTCGACGGCCGTGCGCGGGCCGATGATCCGCAGGTCCGGGACCTCCAGCAGCCGCTCGACCGCGTACGCGGTGATGGCGTGCTCGTGGGCGGCGATCCGCTCCATGCCGATGCCGGACAGGTAGTCGATGGCCGCGCCCAGCCCGACCGCCTGGGCGATCGGCGGGGTGCCGGCCTCGAACTTGTGCGGCGCAGGGGCGTAGGTGGACGAGCCCATGGTGACGGTCTCGATCATCTCGCCGCCACCGAGGAACGGCGGGAGGTCCTCCAGCAGCTCCTGGCGGCCCCAGAGCACGCCGATGCCGGTCGGGGCCAGCATCTTGTGGCCGGTGAAGGCGACGAAGTCGGCCTCCAGCGCCTGCACGTCCAGCACCATGTGCGGGGCGGCCTGCGAGGCGTCGATCACGACCAGCGCGCCGACGTCCTGCGCCTTGCGCACGATGGCCTCGACCGGGTTGACGGTGCCGAGCAGGTTGGAGACCAGGGTGAAGGAGACCACCTTGGTCTTCTCGGTGATCAGCTCGTCGATGTTGGAGAGGTCGAGCCGGCCCTCGTCGGTCAGCCCGAACCACTTCAGCTTCGCGCCGGTGCGCTGCGAGAGCAGCTGCCACGGGACGATGTTGGAGTGGTGCTCCATCTCCGTGATGACGATCTCGGACTCGGCGTCCACCCGGTAGGGCTCGTCGGCCCAGCCGAGCATGTTGGCGACCAGGTTGAGCGACTCGGAGGCGTTCTTGGTGAAGATCACCTCGTCGCGGCTCGGCGCGTTGATGAACGCCGCGACCTTGTCGCGGGCGCCCTCGTAGAGCGCCGTGGCCTCCTCGGCGAGCACGTGCACGCCGCGGTGGACGTTGGCGTTGTGCCGCTCGTAGTAGGCGTTCAGCGCGTCGAGCACCTGGCGGGGCTTCTGCGAGGTGGCCGCGTTGTCCAGGTAGACGAGCGGCTTGTCGTCGTGCAGCAGGCGCTGCAGGACGGGGAAGTCCTTGCGGATCGCGTCGGTGTCGAGCAGTCCCGGCAGGACCGTCGACGCCGCCGACTCGTGCGTACGGGTCACTCGGACGCGCCACCCTTCACGTAGGCCTCGTAGCCCTCCTCCTCCAGCTTGTCGGCCAGCTCGGCACCGCCGGACTCGACGATGCGGCCGCCCGCGAAGACGTGGACGTAGTCGGGCTTGATGTACCGCAGGATGCGGGTGTAGTGGGTCACCAGCAGGGTCCCCACCTCACCGGTCTCACGGACCCGGTTGATGCCCTCGGAGACGATCCGCAGCGCGTCGACGTCCAGGCCGGAGTCGGTCTCGTCGAGGATCGCGATCCGCGGCTTCAGCAGCTCCAGCTGGAGGATCTCGTGGCGCTTCTTCTCGCCGCCGGAGAAGCCCTCGTTGACGTTGCGCTCGGCGAAGGCCGGGTCCATCTGGAGGGCGGCCATCGCCTCCTTGACCTCCTTCACCCACAGCCGCAGCTTGGGGGCCTCGCCGCGGACGGCGGTGGCGGCGGTGCGCAGGAAGTTGGAGACCGAGACACCGGGGACCTCGACCGGGTACTGCATGGCCAGGAAGACGCCGGCCCGGGCGCGCTCGTCGACGGACATCTCCAGGACGTCCTCGCCGTCCAGCAGGACGGTCCCGCCGGTGACGGTGTACTTGGGGTGACCGGCCAGCGAGTAGGCCAGGGTGGACTTGCCGGAGCCGTTCGGACCCATGATGGCGTGGGTCTCGCCCTGCTTCACGGTCAGGTCGACGCCCTTCAGGATCTCCCGGGGGCCGTTCTCGGCCTCGACGGAGACGTGCAGGTCGCGGATTTCAAGGGTAGCCATGTGTACTCAGGACTCCTGGTTGACGGAGACGAGCACATCGTCCCCTTCGATCTTTACGGGGTAGACAGCGACCGGCTTGGTGGCGGGCAGGCCGGAGGGCTTGCCGGAGCGCAGGTCGAAGCTGGAGCCGTGCAGCCAGCACTCGATCATGCAGTCCTCGACCTCGCCCTCGGACAGCGAGACGTTCGCGTGCGAGCAGATGTCGTTGATCGCGAACACCCCCTCGTCGGTGCGGACGACGGCGACCGGGACACCGTTGAGGTCGACGCGCTTGGGCACGTCCTCAGCCAGTTCGCTCAGCGCGCAGGCGCGAAGGAAGCTCATGGGTGTCAGACCGCCGCTTCCAGCTCGGCCTCGATCTTCTCCATGAGGTGGTCCTGGATCTCGGCGACGCCGATCTGCTGGACCAGCTCGGCGAAGAAGCCGCGCACCACCAGGCGGCGGGCCTCGTCGGCCGGGATGCCGCGGGCCTGCAGGTAGAAGAGCTGCTCGTCGTCGAAGCGGCCGGTGGCGGAGGCGTGGCCGGCGCCGACGATCTCGCCGGTCTCGATCTCCAGGTTCGGCACGGAGTCGACCCGGGCACCGTCGGTGAGCACCAGGTTGCGGTTGTGCTCGTAGGTGTCGGTGCCCTCGGCGGCGGCGCGGATCAGCACGTCGCCGATCCACACGGCGTGCGCGTCCTGGCCCTGCAGCGCGCCCTTGTAGACGACGTTGGAGCGGCAGTGCGGGGTGTCGTGGTCGATGACCAGCCGGTGCTCCAGGTGCTGGCCGGCGTCGGCGAAGTAGAGGCCGAACAGCTCGGCCTCGCCACCGGGCGCGGCGTAGCGGACCCGCGGGTGCAGGCGGACCACGTCACCGCCGAAGGTGACGACGACGGACTTCAGCGAGGCGTCGCGGCCGATCAGCGCGGTCTGCTGGGCGACGTGCACGGCGTCGCGGTCCCAGTCCTGGACGGAGACGAAGGTGAGCTTGGCGCCGTCGCCGACGAGCAGCTCGACGTTGGCGGCCCGGGTGCCGGTGCCGGTGTGGCCCAGGACCACGACGGCCTCGGCGAACGGCTTGACGTCGATGACCACGTGGGCGAAGCGGGTGCCGCCCTCGCCGTGCACGTCGATCCGCACCGGCTCGGTGAGCACCGTCTCCTTGGGGACGGTGACCACGAGCGCCTGCTCGAAGGCGCTGAACGCCTGCGCGGCGACCCGGTCGACCGGCTTGCCGGCCTTGCCGAGGCGGGCGTCGTCGCGGCCGACGGCCTCGGCGGTGACGCCCTCGGGCAGGCTCAGCTCGACCTTGTCCTCGCCCTTCTCGGCCTCGGCGGCGGTGCCGTCGTGCAGGCCGGCGAGGCGGTGCAGCGGGGTGAACCGCCAGTCCTCCTCGCGGCCGGTGGGCACCGGGAAGTCCGCGACGTCGTAGGACGGCTCGACCGCGACGCGGGCGTCGATCGGCTGCCGGACGCTGTCCCGGCCGGTGCCGGGGCCGGCCAGCTGGGCGCCGGCGCCGGCGGTGCCGACCTCGATCGAACCGGCGGTGGTGGAGCCGGTGTTGTTCGCAGCGACATTCAAAGGCGTGTCAGCCATGGCTGTTCGTTGTGCTCTCTTCCTCAAAATACGTGTCGATGGACGGCGGGGCGGCCGGCGGGTCAGCCGACGGAGCCCTCCATCTGCAGCTCGATCAGCCGGTTCAGCTCCAGCGCGTACTCCATCGGCAGCTCGCGCGCGATCGGCTCGACGAAGCCGCGGACGATCATCGCCATGGCCTCGAACTCGGTCATGCCGCGGCTCATCAGGTAGAAGAGCTGGTCCTCGCTGACCTTGGAGACGGTCGCCTCGTGGCCCATGGACACGTCGTCCTCGCGGACGTCCACGTAGGGGTAGGTGTCCGAGCGCGAGATGGTGTCGACCAGCAGCGCGTCGCAGAGCACGTTGGACTTGGCGCCCTTGGAGCCCTCGCCGATCTCGATCAGACCGCGGTAGGAGGTACGGCCGCCGCCCCGGGCCACCGACTTGGAGACGATGTTGGAGGAGGTGTTCGGCGCCATGTGGACCATCTTGGCGCCGGCGTCCTGGTGCTGGCCCTCACCGGCGAAGGCGATGGACAGGGTCTCGCCCTTGGCGTGCTCGCCCATCAGGTAGACGGCCGGGTACTTCATGGTGACCTTGGAACCGATGTTGCCGTCGACCCACTCCATGGTCGCGCCCTCGTACGCCACGGCGCGCTTGGTGACCAGGTTGTAGACGTTGTTCGACCAGTTCTGGATCGTCGTGTAGCGGCAGCGGCCGCCCTTCTTGACGATGATCTCCACGACCGCCGAGTGCAGCGAGTCGGAGGAGTAGATCGGCGCGGTGCAGCCCTCGACGTAGTGGACGTAGGCGTCCTCGTCGACGATGATCAGCGTCCGCTCGAACTGGCCCATGTTCTCGGTGTTGATCCGGAAGTAGGCCTGCAGCGGGATGTCGACGTGCACGCCCTTCGGCACGTAGATGAAGGAGCCGCCGGACCACACGGCCGTGTTCAGCGCGGCGAACTTGTTGTCGCCGGCCGGGATGACGGTGCCGAAGTACTCCTTGAACAGCTCCGGGTGCTCGCGCAGCGCGGTGTCGGTGTCCAGGAAGATGACGCCCTGCTCCTCCAGGTCCTCACGGATCTGGTGGTAGACGACCTCGGACTCGTACTGGGCGGCGACACCGGCGACCAGGCGCTGCTTCTCCGCCTCCGGGATGCCCAGCTTGTCGTACGTCGCCTTGATGTCCGCCGGCAGGTCCTCCCAGGACTCGGCCTGCTTCTCGGTGGAGCGGACGAAGTACTTGATGTTGTCGAAGTCGATGCCGGACAGGTCGGAGCCCCAGGTCGGCATGGGCTTCTTCCCGAACAGCTTGAGGCCCTTGAGACGCAGGTTCAGCATCCACTCGGACTCGCTCTTCTTGGCCGAGATGTCGCGGACGACGTCCTCGTTCAGTCCGCGCTTGGCGGCGGCGCCGGCCACGTCCGGGTCGGCCCAGCCGTACTCGTAAGTGCCGAGGCCTTCGAGCTCGGGGTGCGAAACGGTGTCAGTCATGCGGGCTTCCTAACGCGCGGACGCTGAATCATCGGTGGACGTACCGGCAGTCGGCGCGGCACCGGTGTCCCGGCCCGCGGCGGTGCGCAGGGCGGGCGACGATGCGGCACCGGGTGCCGGCACATAGGTGGTGCAGACCCCGTCGCCGTGGGCGATGGTGGCCAGCCGTTGCACATGGGTGCCCAGCAGCTGGGAGAAGACCTCGGTCTCCGCCTCGCAGAGCTGCGGGAACTGCTCGGCGATGTGCGCGACCGGGCAGTGGTGCTGGCAGAGCTGGGCGCCCGCCGGGGCCTTCGCCGCGGCCGACGGGACCCTCCGCACCGTGGCAGCGTACCCGTCGGCACTCAGCGCCTGGGCCAGTGCCTCGGTGCGTTCCGCCGCCCCGGTGGAACGCAGCGCCTCCAGGTACTTCTCCGCCTGCCGGCCGAACCGGGCACGGGCGAAGGCGGCCACCGCCTCCTCGCCGGCCTTGCCGCCGCCGACCGAGTCGGAGATCCAGCGCAGGGCGTCGGCGGCGAGCTGGTCGTACTCCTGGTAGAAGGCGTCCCGGCCGGCGTCGGTGAGGGCGAAGACCTTGGCCGGGCGGCCCCGGCCGCGGCTGCCGTAGACCCGCTGCTCGCGGGACTCGACCAGACCGGCGGCGGTGAGGCCGTCCAGGTGACGGCGGACGGCGGCGGCGGTGAGGCCGAGCCGGTTCGCCAGGTCGGCGGCGGAGGAGGGACCGTGGTCCAGGATCGAGCGGGCGACCCGGTCGCGGGTGGCGCGGTGGCCGTCCAGCAGCACCTCGGCCGCCGTCGCGGGCACGGCGCAGCCGGGGGCCGACTCGGCCTCCTGGTGCGTGGCGTGCTCGCGCATGTTTTTCACAACACCAGTGTTGCGTAATTACTTCCGACAGGACAAGCCGTGATCCAGCCCTCACCCGTGGCATCTGTCACGCAGGTAAGCCTTACCTGACCAGCGGATGAAGTGATCAAGCCCAGTGTGCAAACGGCCTGTTGGGGCCTCTTAGACTCACCCGTATGCAATCCGAACCCGCGGTCCAGATCACCGGGCTGGTCAAGCGCTACGGGGACAAGCCCGCGGTGGACGGTCTCGACCTCAGCATCGCGCGCGGCGCCGTCACCGCCGTTCTCGGCCCCAACGGCGCCGGCAAGACCACCACCATCGAGACCTGCGAGGGCTACCGCCGCCCGGACGCCGGCACCGTGCGCGTGCTCGGCCTCGACCCGGTCGCCCAGAGCGCCGAGCTGCGCCCGCGGATCGGCGTGATGCTGCAGTCCGGCGGCGTCTACGCGGGCGCCCGCGCGGTCGAGATGCTCCGGCACACCGCCAAGCTGCACGCCCATCCGCTGGACGTCGACGCGCTGGTCGAGCGGCTCGGCCTCGGCTCCTGCGGCCGCACCACCTACCGGCGGCTCTCCGGCGGGCAGCAGCAGCGGCTGGCGCTGGCGATGGCCGTGGTCGGCCGCCCCGAGCTGGTCTTCCTGGACGAGCCCACCGCGGGCCTGGACCCGCAGGCCCGCCGCGCCACCTGGGAACTGGTCCGCGACCTGCGCCGGGACGGCGTCACCGTGGTGGTCACCACCCACCACATGGAGGAGGCCGAGCAGCTCGCCGACCGGGTCGCGATCGTCGACCGCGGAAAGGTGATCACCGAGGGCACCCCGGAGGAGCTCTGCCGCGGCGGCGCCGAGTCCACCGTGCGCTTCGACGGCCCGCCCGGGCTGGACCTCGCCACCCTGCTCAAGGAACTGCCCGAGGGCGCCACCGCCGCCGAGACCTCCCCCGGCAGCTACCGCGTCGAGGCACCGGTCGACCCGCAGCTGCTGGCCACCGTCACCGCCTGGTGCGCGGCCGGCGGGATCCTGCCCGAACGGCTCGCGGTGCAGCGCCGCAGCCTCGAAGACGTCTTCCTCGACCTGACCGGACGGGACCTGCGCTCATGACCACCACCGACTACGCCCCGCGGCCGGGGGCCGCACCGGTCGGCCGGATGCTGCTCGCCCAGACCGCGTTCGAGACCCGGATGCTGCTGCGCAACGGTGAGCAGCTGCTGCTCACCGTGGTCATCCCGACGGTGCTGCTGGTGCTCTTCTCCGCCGTGGACGTCGTCGCCGTCGAGGGGCCGGGCAAGCGGGTCGACTTCCTCGCCCCGGGGCTGCTCGCACTCGCGGTGATGTCCACCGCGTTCACCGGCCAGGCGATCGCCACCGGCTTCGAGCGCCGCTACGGCGTGCTGAAGCGCCTCGGCGCCAGCCCGCTCCCCCGCTGGGCGCTGCTGACCGCGAAGACCGGCTGCGTCCTGGTCACCGAGGCGCTCCAGGTGGCGCTGCTGTCGGTGATCGCCCTGGCCCTCGGCTGGTCCCCGCAGGGCAACCCCCTCACCGTGGCCGCCCTGCTCGTCCTCGGCACCGCCGCCTTCTCCGGCCTCGGCCTGCTGATGGCCGGCACCCTGCGCGCGGAGGCCACCCTGGCCGCCGCCAACCTGGTCTTCATCCTGCTGCTGCTGGCCGGCGGCGTGATCGTCCCGCTCTCGAAGTTCCCCGCCGCCGTCCAGTCCGTCCTGGAGCTCCTCCCGATCGCCGCCCTCTCCGACGGCCTCCGCTCGGTCCTCCAGTCCGGCGCCGGCACCCCCTGGGCCGACCTCGGCATCCTGGCCGTCTGGTCCGCCCTCGCCCTCGCGGCCGCCGCCCGCTTCTTCCGCTGGGAGTAGCCCGCACGCCTCCGGCCCGAAGCGTCCGCCCCTCGCTCGGCCGAGCGAGGGGCGGACGTTTCTCCCACGTCAGGGGGACGGCGTCCCGTTCGGCCAGACACAGGGCGTACTGACGCCCAGTGAGAGACTGTGGCTGTCGTCCGACACCCCGCTGAGAACCGCCACGAACTTGTCCTTGGGGTTCTGTAGCTTCACCCAGTCAAGAGTGGCCTCGGGGGCCACCTCGAACCCCTTCCCCATCAGAAGAGTTCGGAACGCGGCAGCGGCCTCCGCCTTGGTCGCCGGTGGCACGTCCCCGAAACCGTAATCGCGTGAGGTCTGCTCCCTGCCGTGCGGACCGATGTCATTGGAGTCGCAGAAGGAATCAACGAAGTCACCCGACTGGCTCGCGAGGGGCTCGACCGGCAGCTTCGCCAGGATCTCCGCCAGGTAGCTGTCCACCTGAGCCTTGGCCTGATCCAGCGTGATCGTGGCCTTCCTCCGCTCCGAAATACTCTCCACTCCGCAGGAGCTCAGAGCCAGCATCGAGCTTGCCAGTGCAGCGGCGAGGGCCACCCGCACAGGCCGCGCGAAGGCTGCGGACGAGCTCCCGGAGATCCTCGTCATTTCAGCTCGTGCCGCAATTGCGTATCGCGGTTGCCGTGGACCAGCCCTGAAGCGTCGCGGCCGCCTGATCGCTCGGCGCGACGATCTTCGCCGTCTCTCCCGGCACCTGCCCGGCTATGTGCTGAGCGGCCTGGCCACAGCCTTCCAACGCCGCCGGATTGACCTTGACCCCCGAAGCACCATCGGGATTCGGCACGGTTCCCCCCTGCGCCTTGTCTCACTGTCGTGTCACCGGAAGTCTTCCGGCTCGACGGGTGCGGTGCATGAGTACACGTACTCACTTGCCCGCCGGCGCCACCCGGTCCGCCAACCCGGCGGCCCTCGCTCGACGCTTCGAGCGAGGGCCGCCGTCCGTGCAGGTCGCGGGTGTCAGCTCTCGGTGTTGTCGCCGCGGCGGCGGCGGGCGAGCAGCAGGAGCGCGCCGCCGAGCAGCACGACGCCGCCGCCGACGGCCGCGATGACCGGGGTGGCGTCGCTGCTACCGGTCTGCGCGAGCGCCGGCGCGACCGGGGTGTGCGTCGCGGTCGGGGTGGGCGTCGGGGTGGGCGTGCGGCTCGGGGTGGGCGTCACCGAGTGGGTCGGCGTGGGGGTGGGGGTCGGCGTCGCCGAACGGCTCGGCGTCGGCGTCGGCGTCGGCGTCGGAGTCGGCGTCGGGGTGGGGGTCAGGGTCGGCGTGGGGGTCGGCGTCGGGGTGGGGGTCGGCGTCGGCGTGGGAGTCGGCGTCGGGGTCGGGGTGGGCGTCGGGGTCGCGCAGACCGGAATGGTCTTGGTCTCCGTCTTGTTCCAGTCGTTGTTCTTCGGGTCCTCGGTGGTGGTCACCACGAAGGTGGCGTCGACCGGCGCGCTGTGCGCGGCCACCGGGAAGGTCTGGTGGAACTCCTTGCCGAACACCTGCTGGTCGAGCAGCTTCACGCCGTCGATGCTCAGGCTGACGACGTTCTTGATGTTCGCCTCGGGGCTGTAGTTGGTCAGGTCGATCACGATCTTGTCGCACGTCACCTGCCAGGTCGGCACGTGCGCCGAGGCGCTGGTCGCCAGCACCACCGGCAGCAGGACGGCGGCCGCCGCCGTGCCCGCGATCGCCGCGCCGGTTCCGATCCCTGTCTGCCGCCGCTGTCGCGCCATCTCGTTGTCCCCTCCGAACGGTGTTGTGCAGCAGGCGTGTTGAGTGGAACAGCGGTGGCCCGCTACGACTGTCCGGGGGACTCTACCGGCACCCCCGCACCCCTCCACACCCCGCTGCGCGGCCGGATTTCCTCTATGCGTCCGCACCGGCCTGTGCATCGGCAGCCCATCACACCCACTGCCTCGGACGACACCGCTTCGCCCAACTTGAAGTGAACTCTGCCAGAGTGGCCGAAAAGCGCGACCCCCGGTGATCGTTCGCGATCACCGGGGGTGCCTGATCGGGCAATCCGGATCAGTGAGGGCCGGTCCGGATCGTTCCGGCCGGGGCCGGAACGATCCCGTGGCGGGCTCAGACCTGGCCGGCCGCCTTGCGCCGACGCGCGACCAGGACCAGCGCGCCACCGGCGGCGATCACCACCGCGCCGCCGATCGCCAGCGGCACGACCGGGCCGGAGCCGGTGTGGGCGAGGTCGCCCCCGGCGTTGGCCTGGGCCGACGGGCTCGCCGCCGCGGCCGGCACGACCGCCGCGCCGGAGGCGGAGGCCGACGGGCTCGCCGAGGCGCCCCCGGACGGCGCGGCCGTACCCGACGCGGACGGGCTGCCCGAACCGCCCGGCGTCACGGACGGAGCGGGCGTACCGGTGGTGCCGGGGGTGGCCGGCGGGGTGCTCGGCGTCCCGGTGGCGCCGGGGGTGGCCGGCGTCGACGGCGTGGTGGTGGCGGACGGCGTACCGGTCGGCACCACCACCGGCGGCGTGGTGGCCGGGGCGGTCGGCGGCGTGGTGGGCGGCACGACGGCCGGCAGGCAGCCGGTGAACGGGTAGTGGTGCGTCTCCGCACCGCCCTTGCCGCTCAGCGACTTGACGATGACCGAGCCGTTCACCGGGGCGGCCGAGCCGAGGTCGAACGCGGCGTTCGGCGCCAGCACGGTGCCGGACCAGGCGGCCGAGCTGCTCTTGACCACCTTGGTGGCGGTCGGGAAGTTCCAGAGCAGCTTGGAGCGGACGGCGCCGCCGTGCGCGCTCTGCACCTTGTCGTCCAGGACGTAGGCCTTCTTGCCCTCGTCCCACAGGTGGAAGCCGGTGGTCCGCGCGGCGGCCTGGTCGTACGACTGGCCGGTCACGGTGACCACGGTGACCGCGCCGGCCGGCACCTTCACGAAGATGTCGGTGGCGCCCTGCAGGGCGGCCGCGGAGACCGTGAAGCTGTTGAACCTGGCGTCGCCGCTGGTGAGGTAGAGCTCCTTGCCCTTGGCCTCGACGGTGGCACCGGCGGTCTGCGGCAGCCCCGCCAGCGTGGTGGCGACGGCGCGTGCCCGGGCGAACTCGGCGCCGAAGTCGATCGGCGAGGCGCCCTGCCCGGTGTTGCCCTGATGGGCCTGGATCACGGCGCCGGCGGCGGCCGAGCCGTAGATGCCGTTACCCTTCATGACCTGGGTGTTGCCACCGGTCAGCTTGCCGGCGACGACCAGGGCGTTGCCGCCCGGCAGCGCCTTGACCTGGTCGGCGGTCAGTTCCTGTCCGACCGAGAAGCCACCGGTGAAGTCGGCGTTGCCGCCGACCGCCACCGCACCCTCGGCGTCCGGCGTGTGGGTGTCGTCGGTCTCGACGAACTCGCCGTAGAGGTTGGCGACCCCGAGGCTCAGGCACTGGTTCGGGTCGGCGGCCTGGGCGGCCGGGGCTACCAGCCCGGCCAGAACGAGAGATCCACCGAGCGCGAGCGCTGCGGCGGGTACGGATATACGCATGTGCAGGTTCTCCGCTTACGTGCGGGGGGTGGGAGGGGTCCACCTGAAAAAGGTATGGACCAAGCCGCACTCTTTCGGCCAAATGGGTGATTGGTCAAGACCAATGACCGGCTTGCCCGAACAGTCCTTTTTGCCACCCCTTTACGGTTGACGGGTTTGCCGCTATGTCGACACGGGAAGACTCCGCCGCTCGGCCGCCGCGGCCACGACCGCCCCGCCCCAAGATCGGCCGTAAGGCCGCATACCATGGACGCCGTGCCTAAGACCACCCCCTTCTCCCTGCTCGCCGAGCGCTGGCAGCCCTCCGCCGCCATGGTCAAGCGCGCCGCGTTCGCCGCGCTGGTGATGAGCGTGGTGATCGTCGTGACCGGCGGCGCCGTCCGGCTCACCGCCTCCGGCCTCGGCTGCACCACCTGGCCCCGCTGCACCGACGAGAGCCTCACCCCGACCGCCGAGATGGGCTTCCACGGCGTCATCGAGTTCACCAACCGGATGCTCACCTACGTCCTGAGCGCCGCCATCGGCTGGGCGATCCTCGCCGCGCGCTGCCACCGCCCCTGGCGGCACAGCCTGACCAAGCTCGGCTGGGCGCAGTTCTGGCTGGTGATGAGCAACGCCGTGCTCGGCGGCATCACCGTGCTGACCGGCCTCAACCCCTACACCGTGGCGCTGCACCTGATCGCCGCGATGGGCCTGGTCTGGGTCGCGACGCTGATGTGGGAGCGCAGCAAGGAGGGCGACGGCCCGGTCCGCCCGCTGGTGGCCGAGCCGATCAAGCGGCTCAGCTACGTCCTGGTCGGTGTGATCGGCCTGCTGGTGGCCGCCGGCACCCTGGTCACCGGCGCGGGCCACCACCCCGGCACGCCCCAGGACAACAAGATGGTCCCGCGCATCCCGGTGGACTACGACCGCCTCGCCCAGGCCCACGCCGACCTGGCCTTCGTCTCGATCGGCCTGTCGATCGCGGTGATCTTCGTGTTCGCGGCGGTCAAGGCCCCGCCGGCCGCCAAGGCCCGGGCCCGCGAGCTGCTGGTCGGCCTGCTGCTCCAGGCCGTGATCGGCTTCGTCCAGTACTTCACGGACGTCCCCGAGATCCTGGTCGGCCTCCACATGCTGGGCGCCGCCGTCCTGTGGATCGCCGCCCTGCGCATCCCGCTCGCCCTGCGCGCCCGCGACGACGCCCCCGTCGCGGCCGGCGCCCCGGCCTCCCGGGTCGCCGAGCCCGCGGCCGTCTGACGGTCCCCGCACGCGGGCGAAGGGCCCCGGTCTCGTCGACCGGGGCCCTTCGGCGTACGCCCTGCCGGAAGGGGTCAGCCGCCGAGCTGGAGGCCGGCCATCCGCTTCCACTCGTAGGCGCCGGTCCGCACCTTCAGGGCCAGCTCGCCCTCGAAGGAGTCGTGCAGGGTGACGCCGGCCAGCTCGGCGGCGCGGCGGCCCACCGCGTAGCTGGGCGCGACCTGGTCGCCCCACGCGCCGTCGGCGCCGACCACCACGATCCGGGTGGCGACCGCGCCGACGTACTCGACGACGCCGTCCGCGCTGCCGCCGTGCTGCGCGGCGAAGGCGGTCAGGTTCTTGGCGATGCGCTTGGCGCGGCGCTCGGCACGGGCGTCCGGCGCGGCGGGGGTGGCGGTCTCTGCGCTGCTCATGCCCGCATGCTACCGAGCGGTAGCGAAGCTGGCGACGGGAGCGCCGTGTGCACCGGGCCACATACTGGAGGGGTGACCTTCGACGGCTGGCCGGCCGAGGCTCTCGACTTCTACGAGCACCTCGAGGCCGACAACTCCAAGACCTTCTGGCAGTCCCACAAGGGCCAGTACGAGCACGCCGTACGGGAGCCCATGGAGCGGCTGCTGGCCGAGCTGGAACCCGAGTTCGGGCCGGGCAGGATCTTCCGCCCCAACCGCGACGTCCGGTTCAGCGCCGACAAGTCGCCGTACAAGACCCACATCGGCGCCCATCTGCGGGCCGGCGGCTACGTCCAGCTCTCCGCCGACGGCCTGGCCTGCGGCAACGGGCTGTACCGGCTCGCCGCCGACCAGCTGGACCGCTACCGGGCCGCAGTCGCCGAGGACGTCTCCGGCGCGGAGCTGGAACGGGTGGTCGAGCGGGTCCGCGCGAAGGGCCCCGAGGTGGTCGGCCGGGACTCCCTGAAGTCCGCCCCGCGCGGCTACCCCAAGGACCACCCGCGGATCGCGCTGCTGCGCCACAAGGGGCTGATCGCCTGGCAGGAGTGGGCCCCGGAGGCCTGGCTGGGCACCCGGGACGCGTACCGGCGGATCACCGGCTTCCTGCACGCCTCGCAGCCGCTCAAGGACTGGCTGGACGGCCACGTCGGCCCCTCCGAGCTCCCCGCCCGGTAGCGGAACGGAAGAGCGCGGAAGCACGGAAACGGAGAAGGCCCCGGTCGGATCGACCGGGGCCTTCTCGGCAGTCAGCGCATCACTTCACGAACGGATCCACCGCGATCACCACGAACAGCAGCGTCAGGTAGGTGATCGACCAGTGGAACAGCCGCATCTCCTTGAGCTTGGCGCCCACCACACCGGCCTTGGCCCGCCCGTACAGCGCGTGCGCCTCCTTGAGCCAGGCCGCGCCGAGCAGCACCGCCGCCACCGGGTAGAGCCAGCTGGTGTCGGCCAGCGGCCACAGCAGCAGCGAGACCGCCACCATCACCCAGGAGTAGGCGACGATCTGCTTGGCGACCGCGAGGTTGCCCTTGATCACCGGCAGCATCGGCACCCCGGCCCGGGCGTAGTCCTCGCGGACCTTCATCGACAGCGGCCAGTAGTGCGGCGGCGTCCAGAAGAAGATCACCAGGAAGAGCACCAGCGCCGACCAGGAGACCGAGTTGGTGACGGCCGCCCAGCCGACGAAGACCGGCATGCACCCGGCGATGCCGCCCCAGACGATGTTCTGCGCGGTGCGCCGCTTGAGCCCCAGCGTGTAGACGAACACGTAGAAGAGCAGTGCGCCCAGCGCCAGCGCCGAGGACAGCCAGTTGACCAGGACGCCCAGCCAGACCGTCGACAGGACGCCGAGCGCGATGCCGAACACCAGCGCCTCGCGCGGCGAGACCATGCCGGTGACGAGCGGCCGGCGCTCGGTGCGGGACATCACCGCGTCGATGTCGCGGTCGATGTACATGTTGAGGGCGTTGGCGCCGCCCGCCGAGAGGTACCCGCCGAGGACCACCTTCAGCACCAGCAGCAGGTCCGGCACACCGCGCTCCGCCAGGAACATCACCGGAACGGTGGTGATCAGCAGCAGCTCGATGATCCGCGGCTTGGTCAGTGCGACGAAGGCGCCGACACGGGCCCCGAACGGCCGGTGCGCAGGCCTCGCCCCGGTGACCCCGGCGGGACGGGATTCGACGGCGGTCACTAACACCCCAACTGAAGATGAATCCTCACAGGCGGCCACCGGAACGTTGTCTCCCGAATCGTCCGCTCTGCGCGTACCACGCCACCTTAGACGCTCCATATCTCCCCACCGGCCCCGGGGTGCCCCGGCGAGGCGGAACGCACACCCCCGGGTGAACCCCCACCGCCCCGACCTGGAACGTTGCCGAGGCGGCCCCCGCGGGGGCCCTCGTCCCCCCTCCCGCACCCCGGAGAGGCGAACCGGACGGATCCGGGCGAGGGTGGACAAAGGGGCGGGCCGTGCCGGCGCCCGGTCGTCCACGGACAGTCCGGGGAATGACGACCAACATGCCTGAGTTGTCCCACCACGGAGGGTGAGCCCCGGCCCGGACGGTAGGCTCGCCCACAGAAGCGGGATCTACCCTCCGTGACCGGCACCACCCAGCGTCCGGCCCCAGCGACGTGGCCGACCCGGTCCCTCACGGGGTCACTCTTCACAATGGAAGGAGCCCTGAGACAGGGTGAGCACGACGCCGAATGCATTCGAGTGGTCGGACCTCGACGAGCGGACCGTCGACACGGCCCGTGTCCTGGCGATGGACGCGGTTCAGAAGGTCGGCAACGGACACCCCGGGACGGCCATGTCGCTGGCCCCCGCCGCCTACCTGATCTTCCAGCGCTTCCTGCGCCACGACCCCACCGACCCGTCCTGGGTCGGCCGTGACCGGTTCGTCCTCTCCCCCGGTCACACCAGCCTGACGCTCTACACCCAGCTCTACTTCTCCGGCTACGGCCTGGAGCTCGACGACCTCAAGGCCTTCCGGGTGGCCGGCAGCCGCACCCCGGGCCACCCCGAGCACGGCCACACCGCCGGCGTCGAGACCACCACCGGCCCGCTCGGCCAGGGCATCGGCAACGCCGTCGGCATGGCCATGGCCGCCCGCTTCGAGCGCGGCCTGTTCGACCCGGACGCCCCGGCCGGCGAGTCGCCGTTCGACCACACCATCTGGGCCATCGTCTCCGACGGCGACCTGGAGGAGGGCATCTCCGCCGAGGCCTCCTCGCTGGCCGGCCACCAGAAGCTCGGCAACCTGGTCGCCCTGTACGACGACAACCACATCTCGATCGAGGGCGACACCGAGACCGCCTTCTCCGAGGACGTCCTCAAGCGCTACGAGGCGTACGGCTGGCACGTCCAGCGCGTCACCCCGAAGGCCAACGGCGACATCGACGTCGCCGCGCTGGCCGAGGCGCTGGCCGCCGCGAAGGCCGAGACCTCCCGCCCGTCGATGATCGCGATGCGCACGATCATCGCCTGGCCGGCCCCGGACGCCCAGAACACCGCCAAGGCCCACGGCTCCGCGCTCGGCGCCGCCGAGATCGCCGCCACCAAGAAGGTCCTGGGCTTCGACCCGGAGAAGACCTTCGAGGTCGGCGACCAGGTCATCGAGCACGCCCGGCTGGTCGTCCAGCGCGGCAAGGCCGCCCGCGCCGAGTGGCAGCAGACCTTCGACGCCTGGCGCGCCGCCAACCCGCAGCGCGCCGCCGAGTTCGACCGGATCGAGGCCCGCGAACTGCCCGACGGCTGGAAGAAGGCCGTTCCGGTCTTCGAGGCCGGCAAGGCCGTCGCCACCCGCAAGGCCAGCGGCGAGACCCTCAAGGCGCTCGGCGCGGTGATCCCGGAGCTGTGGGGCGGCTCGGCCGACCTCGCCGAGTCCAACCTCACCACCATCGACGAGGACAGCTCCTTCCTCCCCGACGGCAACCCGCTGAAGTCGGCCGGCCCCTACGGCCGCACCATCCACTTCGGCATCCGCGAGCACGCCATGGGCTCCACCATGAACGGCATCGCGCTGCACGGGAAGACCCGCGTCTACGGCGGCACCTTCCTGGTCTTCGCCGACTACATGCGCCCGGCCGTCCGCCTGGCCGCCCTGATGAAGCTGCCGGTCACCTACGTGTGGACGCACGACTCCATCGGCCTCGGCGAGGACGGCCCGACCCACCAGCCGGTCGAGCACCTGGCCTCGCTGCGCGCCATCCCGGGCCTGACCGTGGTCCGCCCGGCCGACGCCAACGAGACCGCCGTCGCCTGGCGCACCGTCATCGAGCGCCAGACCACCCACCCCGGCCCGGTCGGCCTGGCGCTCACCCGCCAGAACGTCCCGACCTTCGACCGCACCTCCTCGTCCTACGGCAACGCCGAGGACACCGCGAAGGGCGGCTACATCCTGGCCGAGGCCTCCACCGGCACCCCGCAGGTGATCCTGCTCGGCACCGGCTCCGAGGTGCAGCTGGCCGTCAAGGCCCGCGAGGTCCTGGAGGCGGAGGGCATCGCCACCCGCGTCGTGTCGCTGCCGTCCTTCGAGTGGTTCCAGGAGCAGGACCAGGCCTACCGCGACAGCGTGCTGCCGCCGTCGGTCAAGGCCCGCGTCTCGGTCGAGGCCGGCATCGCCCAGGGCTGGCGCGAGCTGGTCGGCGACCACGGCCGGATCGTCTCGCTGGAGCACTTCGGCGCCTCCGCCGACTACCAGGTGCTCTTCGAGGAGTTCGGCATCACCGCCGAGCGCGTGGTCGCCGAGGCCCACAACGCCCTGCGCTCGCTCGAGGCCGTCAACCGCTGACGGCACCGGGCCGGGGGGGCCCCCCCCCCCCCGCCCCCCCGCCCCCCCCCCCCCCCACCCCCCCCCGCCCACGTAAAGGGAGGGAACCCCCAGACCTAACCCCCGAAACCCCCCCACCGCCGAGGCG